>DATIDZ010000201.1:0-15252 GCA_035456045.1 Caldimonas sp. | reverse complement strand
ACGAGGCGACCGAGCCGCCGCGCGCCGCCGCGGCGTCCGGGCCGCCGGCGCAGTTTCCTCCCGGGCCGGCGCACCCGAGCGACGCCGCCGCGCCCGAGGCCTCGCCGATCAGGATCGCACCGCGCCGACGTCGGCAAACGGCGATCGCCGCCGTGGCCACCGGCGCGGTGGGCATCGCGGCGATCGTGGCCCTGTGGCTGTCGATCGGCCGCTCGTTCGGCCCGGTGGCGACGGTCAGCATTCCCTTGCCGGCAGCCAGCGAGGCTGTGGCGGCGCCGGACCGTCCGGCGCCCCCGGCCCTCGACGGCGCATCGGCGCCCGTCGTCGTCGCCGCCGCGACCCCGAGCCCGGCGCCGGAGGCGCCGACAGCGCCATCGCCCGAGACGCGGACGGCCCCGACGCCAGCAGCCACCCTCGACGCCACCGTGCCCGCGTCGACGTCGGTTCCGGCCACGTCGACGGCAGCGCCGGCCGCGAGCGCGGCGGCGGCGCCGACCCCGACCGCACCGGTCAACCCCGACCGCCCGGTGCCGGTCGAGCGCGGCGGGCCGACCGCCGACGAGCTCGACCTCCTTGCGACCGACCTGCTGAAGAGCCGCCTCCCGCCGGCGGCGCTGAACGCCGAGCGCCGGCTCGCGCGCGTGCTCGCGGTCGCCGCCAACGCGACCGAGTTCCGGCGCCGCGGCGACGTTCGCACGGCGATGCAGGCGATGCGCTCGGCGTCTGCCAAGGCGCCGTTCGAGGCACCGGTCCGCAGCGACGACGCGCGCCGATTGAACGAGGCGGCGCTCGTCGCGTACTGGCGCCGCGACGACGTCGCCGACGCGCTCCGGCTGCAGCGCAAGGCGTTCGCCGCCAACCCCTTCGATTCCGAGGTCGTCGGCAACCTCGCCTTCCTGCAGCTGAGGCAGCAGCCGCCTGCCGCCGAGACGGCGCGCCAGCTCGCGCTGCACGCGCTGGCGCTCAACGACCCGCGCTTCCCGAGCGGTCGCATCGAGGACTGGACCGCGTTCGCGGTCGCCAGCGCGCTCACCGGTCACGAGACCGAGGCCCGCAACGCCTGGTTCGCATCGATGGCGCTGGCGAGCGACCTGCAGCACCAGTGCGACAACGCCGTGCGTGCCGAGGCGATCTACGGCGAGCGGCTTCGCTCCTCCGTGCAGGCGATGCTGCAGCGGGCGCGGTCGTCGGCCGCCTACGGACGCTGCGAGGCCGCGCTGTCGCCGAAGAAGACCCGCGCGAAGCGCCAGGCGTCGACCTCGAGAGCGCCGGCGAAGTCGACCCCGCGGCCCGTGCAAGGGAGTCGCCGCGCCATCCCGTAAAGTTGGCGGCACCGTCCTGCCCGGAGCCGCGCCATGACCTCGCACCGTTCGATCCTTCCCTGGGCCCGCGCCGCGGTGCTGCTGCTGGCCGCGTTCGCCTTCGCGGCGCCGCAGCAGGCGGCAGCGCAGGCGAAGAAGGACAGCGTCGTCCTCGGCATGGTCCTCGAGCCGGCACCCGGCCTCGATCCGACGGTCGCCGCCGCCGCGGCGATCGGCGAGGTCGTCCACATGAGCGTGCTCGAAGGTCTCACCAAGATCAACATGGACGGCAAGATCACGCCGCTCCTCGCCGAGAGCTGGTCGACCGATCCCGACGGCAAGGTCTACACGTTCAAGCTCAGGAAGGGCGTCAAGTTCCACGACGGCGAGGCGTTCGACGCGAGCGACGTCAAGTTCAGCTTCGAGCGCGCCAAGGCGCCGGGGTCGACCAACAAGGCGAAGAAGGCGGTGTTCGACAACATCAGCAGCATCGACACGCCCGACCCGCAGACGGTCATCGTCGTCCTCAACAATGCCGACGGCAACTTCCTGTTCCGGATGGGCGAGAACACGGCGGTGATCCTCGACCCGAAGAGCGCGCCGACGACGGCGACCAAGCCGATCGGCACCGGGCCGTTCAAGTTCGAGTCGTGGGCCAAGGGGTCGGCGATCACGTTGGTCAAGAACGACCAGTACCGCGACGCCGCCAAGGTGCAGATGAAGAAGGTCACGTTCCGCTTCATCAACGACCCGGCGGCGCAGGTCGCCGCGCTCCTCGCCGGCGACATCGACGGCATGCCGCGCTACGGCGCGCTGGAGTCGCTCAAGCAGTTCCAGAACGATCCGCGCTTCACGGTCGCCCTCGGCGGCACCGAGGGCAAGACGATCATGACGATCAACAACAAGAAGAAGCCGTTCGACGACGTCCGCGTGCGGCGTGCGCTCGCCGCCGCGATCGACCGCAAGGCGATCATCGACGGCGCGCAGGAAGGCTACGGAACGCCGATCGGCAGCCACATGGTGCCGAGCGACGCCGGCTACGTCGACCTCACGAGCGTCAATCCGTACAACCCGGAGAAGGCCAAGGCGCTGCTCAAGGAAGCCGGCGTGCAGACGCCGCTCAACGTGACGCTGACGCTGCCGCCGCCCGCCTATGCGAGAAAGGGCGGCGAGATCATCGCGTCGCAGCTCGCCAAGGTCGGCGTCATCGCCAAGATCGAGAACGTCGAGTGGGCGCAGTGGCTCTCGGGCGCGTTCAAGGGCAACTTCGACCTCACGGTGATCAGCCACGTCGAGCCGCTCGACTTCGACCGCTACGGCGACCCGAGCTACTACTACGGCTACGACTCGAAGGCCTACCGCGACCTGCTGACCGCCTACAACACCACGACCGATCCGAAGAACCGGCTCAAGCTGCTCGGCGACATCCAGCGCCAGCTCGCGACCGACAGCGTCAACGTGTACCTGTTCCAGCTGCCGCAGTTCGCGGTCGCCAACAAGCGGCTGAAGGGACTGTGGAGCAGCTCGCCGATCTTCGCCAACGACCTCGGCGCGCTGACCTGGCAATAGCGCCGCGGGCGCGACCATGACCGCCCTGCACGACCTCCCGGCGAGCGAGCTCGTCGTCCGCTACCGCGAGCGCTCGCTTTCGCCGGTCGAGGTGACGCGGGCCGTGCTCGACCGCATCGCCGCGTGGGAGCCGCATCTGCACGCGACGTACGCGCTCGACCCCGACGCCGCGCTCGCCTCGGCGCGCGTCTCGGAGGCGCGCTGGCTGCGCCACGTGAGCGCGGGCGAGAACGTCGGCGCGCTCGAAGGCGTGCCGGCGATGGTCAAGGAGAACATCGCCACGGCCGGCACGCCGCTGCCGCTCGGCACTGCCGCCACCGAGCTGGTCGCGGCCCAGCGCGATGCGCCGCCGGCAGCGCGGCTGCGCGAGGCCGGCGCGGTGATCCTCGGCAAGACGACGATGCCCGACTACGGGATGCTGTCGTCGGGCCTGTCGAGCTTTCACGGCCTGACGCGCAACCCCTGGGACTTGAGCAAGAACCCCGGCGGCAGCAGCTCGGGCGCCGCGGCCGGCGTGGCGGCCGGCTACGGGCCGCTCCATGTCGGCACCGACATCGGCGGCTCGGTGCGCCTGCCGGCTGGGTGGTGCGGCATCTTCACGCTGAAGCCGAGCCTCGGCCGCATTCCCATCGACCCGCCGTACGCCGGCCGCGTCGCCGGACCGATGACCCGGACCGTTGCCGACGCGGCGCTGATGATGGGCGTGCTCGCCCAGCCCGACGACCGCGACACGATGAGCCTGCCGGCGCAGTCGATCGACTGGCAGCGCCTCGAGCGCGACGTGGCCGGCCTGCGCATCGGCCTGATGATGGACGTCGGCGTCGGCCTTCCCGTCGACGCCGAGGTCGCCGGCGCGGTCGAAGCCGCGGCGAAGCAGTTCGAGGCCGCCGGCGCGCGCGTCGAGCGCATCGGCCCGTTCATGACGCGGGCGATGCTCGACGGCATGGACGACTTCTGGCGCATGCGCGCGTGGCTCGACATCTCGGCGCTGCGCGAGGAGCGGCGGGCGCGGATCCTGCCGTTCATCGTCGAGTGGGCAAAGCGCGGCGCGACGTTGTCGGGCGAGCGCGTCTTTCGCGGCTACAGCCAGATGGCGGCGATGCGCGAGGCCGCGGTCGCGGCCTGCCGGCCCTACGACGTCGTCCTCTCGCCGACCTCGCCGATCGCCGCCTACGCCGCCGAGTGGCCGTCGCCGACCAACGACCCCGAGCGGCCGTTCGAGCACATCGCCTTCACGGTCGCCTACAACATGAGCGAGCAGCCGGCGGCGAGCATCGACTGCGGCCGCACCGCCGCCGGCCTGCCGATCGGCCTTCAGATCGTCGGCCATCGGCACGACGACCTCGGCGTGCTGCAGGTGGCGCGCGCGTGGGAGGCGATGCGGCCGGCGCCGCCGCCGTGGCCTGAGCCGCCGGCCCCCTGAGCGCGCGGAGGCGGCGATGACGCGGCGCGACGCGCGCGGCAATCCGGTCTCGACCGCATCGGCGGCGGCCCTCGACGCGAGCGAGCGCGCGCTCTGGCGGATGATGTCGTTCTACGGCACGCCGATCGCGGACCTCGACGCGGCGATCGCCGAAGACCCGGCGTGGCCGCTGCCCCGGCTGATGAAGGCGGGCTTCCTGTTCAGCCTCACCGAGCCGGCGCTGGTCGGCGACGCCGTGGCGCTGATCGACGAGGCCGCCGCGCTCGCCGCTCGCGGCGTCGAGCGCGAGCGCGATCACCTCGCGGCGTTGCGACGCCTCGCCGACGGCGACTGGCTCGGCGCCTGCGCGCGGTGGGAAGCCCTGCTGCGCCGGCATCCGCGCGACGCGCTGGCCCTGCAATGGCTGCACCTGTTCGATTTCTATCGAGGCGACTCGACGCAGCTGCTCGGCCACGTCGAGGCGGTGCTGCCGGCGTGGTCGGACGACGACCCGCTTCACCCCTACGTGCTCGCCTTGCACGCCTTCGGGCTCGAGGAGCGCGGCCGCTACGACGACGCCGAGGCGACCGGCCGGCGTGCGCTCGCGAGCACGGCGCGCGTGCCGTGGGCGATCCACGCCGTCGCCCACGTGATGGAGATGCAGGGGCGCCATGACGAGGGCGCGCGCTGGCTGGGCGAGCGGCGCCGCGACTGGGCCGCGCGCGAAGGCGATGGCAGCGGCGCCGAGCCGAACGGCTTCATCGGCCACCTCGGCTGGCACGAGGCGCTGTTCGCGCTAGAGGGCCTCGACACCGCCCGCGCGCTGCGCGTCTTCGACGACTACCTCGACGCGAGCCGGATCGAGATCACGCTGCAGCGCGTCGACGCCGCGGCGCTGCTCTGGCGGCTGCGCCTGCTCGGCGTCGATGTCGGCGATCGCTGGCAGCACCTGGTTGCGGCGTGGCCGCTCGATGCCGCGGCGGCCGGCCGCTCGGTCTTCAACGATGCCCACGCCACGATGGCGCTGATCGGTGCCGGCGCGATGGCGCAGGCGCAGACGTGGGTCGCGAGGTGCATCGACGCCGCGGAGCGACGCGCCGGATGGAACCACGACGTCTCGCGCGAGCTCGGCGCGCCGCTCCTGCGCGGCCTGCTCGCCTTCGGCGCCGGCGATCCGGCGGGCGCGGCAGCGTCGATCGCGCCGCTGCGCGACCGGCTCGCGCGAATCGGCGGCAGCCACGCGCAGCGCGACGTCGTCGATCAGACGCTGCTCGCGGCCGCCGCCACCGGCGCCGATCGCGCCGCCGGCCGCGCGCTGCTCGCGGCGCGAACGCGCGCCAAGCCGGCGACGCCGCTCAGCGAGTGGTGGGCGCGCGCGCTCGCCTGAGCGCCCGCTTGGGCCTGGCCTCGCGCGTCCTCGCCTGAATGCCCGCGCAAGCGCGGCCGCCCGCGTCCAGGTCGATCGCGGTCGGCGACTCGCTCAGACGAACGGCGCGGCCAGCTTCTCGGTCGCGAACGCGCGCTGCACCGCCGGCCGCGCCAGCATGCGATCGAGCCACGGCTTGACGCTCGGCAGCTCGCGCGCCGGTCGCGTGAAGCCGCGTGTCCAGCGGCAGAGGACGAAGGCGTACGGATCGACCACGCTGTAGCGATCGCCGAGGAACCACGGCCCGCCGTGGCGCGCGAGCTCGGCGTTAATCTGGTCGAGCATCGCGCCGACCTTGTTCTCGGCGAGCGCCTTGACGATCGCTGCGCCGGCGGCGGAGTCGGCCCAGCGCTCGGGATAGAAATAGTTCGAGATCGTCGCCTGCAGGGTGTTCGTGCACCACACGAGCCACTTGTACGCCTGGGCACGCTCGCGCGAACCGAGCGCGGGCAGCAGCGCCGAGGCCGGATGCGTATCGGCGAGGTGCAGGCAGATGGCGGCGGTTTCGTAGAGCACGAGCGGTGCGCCGTCGCCGGGCGAGTCATCGACGAAGACCGGGATCAGCCCGTTCGGGTTGAGCGCGAGGTACTCGGGCGACTTGTGCGCCGCATGCGCCCGGTCGACATGGCGCAGCGCGAACGGGAGCCCGAGCTCCTCGAGGACGATGTGCGCGATGAGGCTGGCGTTGCCGGGGAAGTAGTGCAGCTGCCGCATGGCCGATCGGGCTCAGTCCTGCGGCGCGCGCTCGAGGTAGCTCTGGAACACGCCGACGTGCACGAACGCCGCGTCGGCCGAGCTCGGCCACAGCTCCTGGGCGCTGAAGCGGACGTCGTAGGTCGGCTCGTCGTCGGCCGCCACGCCGTGCGCGTGCGCGTCGGGAAACGGGTACGCCGGCGACTCGGCGACGACGACGCCGACGTGGCCGCGGATGTAGGCCGGCATGCGGACGTGGCCGCGAACGTGGTCGGTCTTGACCCGGACGCGATCGCCGGCGCGAAAGCGCTCGCGCTCCGGCGCATTGCCGCGCCCCGGCGCGCTCGGCAGGGCGAGCGGGAACGCACCGTTCGCGCGCCGCTCGAGGTCCTCGCGCGTGACGAGCCCTTTCTCGACGCACAGCGTCGCCAGGCTCGTCAGCGAGCGCTCGTAGTAGCTCGCCGTCAAGTAGTGGCGCGGCTCCATGCGCTCGATCGCGTGGCGGTACTCGTCCATGTTGAACACGCCGAGGCGGACGGCGAGCGAATACAGAGCGTTGACGCGCTTCTCCCAGTCGTCGTGGAACGCCGTCGCGTCGGGCGAGTGGCGAACCGGGCCGAAGCCCTGCGTCCCGCCGAGGTCGTGGATCCCGTCCATCGCCGACGCGGCTACAGGCGCGCGACGCCGATCAGCGAATCGCGCGTGACGATCGCCGCCAGCTGCTCCTCGCTCCAGCCTTCGGTGTGCGGCGGCCGCGCCGGCAGCACCATGTAGCGCGTGTCCGCGGTGGTGTCCCAGACCCGGATCTCGATCTCGGCCGGCAGGTCGAGGCCCATCTCCTTGAGCACGGTCCGCGACTCGCGCACGATGCGGGAGCGGTATTCGAGGTCCTTGTACCAATCCGGCGGCAGCCCGACGATCGTGAAGGCGGTGCACGAGCAGAGCGTGCAGCAGATGACGTTGTGAACCGTCGCCGTGTTCTCGAGCACGACGAGGTGGCGATGATGGCGCGGCATGTCGTAGCCGAGCGCGGCGACGGCCGCCTTGCCGTCGGCGAGCAGCCGGGCGCGGAACGCCGGGTCGGTCCACGCCTTGGCGACGACGCGCGCGCCGTTCTCAGGAACCCAACGCTCCTCGACGAGGTGATTCGCCTGGACGATGAACTCGCCGGGATGCATGCCGTGCTCGTCGAGGACGGACTCGATCGCGTCGACGCGCTGCTCGACCGACGCGGTGGGCCGGGACGTGGGGACGGCACTCGCCATGGTGCGGGCAGTATAGGAATCCCCGGCCTCGGGCGCGACCCGAGGCAACCCCGGCGGCTTCATGTCAAAGTGCCGTGAGCGCCGCTCCGTCCGGCGCCGAAGGAGCCGCCGTGATCGAACGCCACCTCGACATCCCGACCGCCGACGGTGCGATGAACAGCTTCGTCGTCCATCCGGAAGAGGGCGGCCCGTCTCCGGTGGTCCTCTTCTACATGGACGCGCCGGGCAAGCGCGAGGAGCTGCACGACATGGCCCGGCGCATCGCCGCCGTCGGCTACTTCGTCGTCCTGCCCAACCTCTACTATCGCCGCAGCCGCGACTACTTCCTGAAGGAGCGCACGGAAGCCGGCATGGCGGAGATGTTCGCCCACATGGCGACGCTCGACCGCACGACGACCGAGCGCGACACGGCTGCGCTGCTCGCCTTCGTCGACGCCGACCCGGCCGCCGACGGCAAGCGGATCGGTGCCGTCGGCTACTGCATGAGCGGCCCGTTCGTGATGTGGGCTGCGGCGGCCTTCCCGGATCGACTCGCGTGCATCGCCTCGATCCACGGCGCGGGCATGGCGACCGACAAGCCCGACTCGCCGCATCGCATGGCGCCGAAGATCCGCTGCGAGAGCTACTTCGCGTGCGCCGAGATCGACAAGTGGGCGCCGCCCGCCGACATCGACAAGCTCGCCGCGTCGCTGCGCGACGCCGGCACGCCGCACCGCATCGAGTGGTACCCCGACGCCGAGCACGGCTTCGTCTTTCCGAACCGCGTCGGCGTCTACAACCGCGACGCGGCCGAGCGCCATTACGAGCGTCTGTTCGCGCTGTTCGACCGCACCCTGCGGCGCGCGCAGGCGTGACGCCGGCATCGATCGACCCCGGGAGCCGCGCAATGAAGGACGACGCAGCCCCGACCGTGACCGCGATCCGGCCGGAGCGCGAGGTACTGACCAGGCAGCGCCTGCCCTACTTCGTCGGCCTCTCGGGCGAGACGGTCGGCGCGCGCGGCCTCTCGATGCACCTCGTCGTCATCCCGCCGGGCGCGAAGGCCGACCCGCACTCGCATCGCGGCTACGAGACCGGCATCTACGTGCTCGAGGGCCGCGTCGAGACGCGCTACGGCGCGCGGCTCGAGTCGAGCGTCGTCAGCGAGGCCGGCGATTTCCTCTTCATCCCGCCGGGCGTTCCGCACGAGGCGATCAATCTCAGCACCACCGAGCCTGCGCGCGCCATCGTCTCGCGCAACGACCCCGCCGAGCAGGACAACGTCGTCCCCTACGACCCCGCCGCGAGGTGAAGGGGCTCCGAAGGAGCCTGCCCCGCCCTCTCGCAGGGAGGGGAGCAGCAGCGGGGAGAGAGCGGCCCTGGTAGCTCCCTCGCGGAGCAGCGAGACCGCGGCCCCGCACGCAGGGCGTGCACCGGTCGCGCCGGGCACGATCACCGCACGCTCACCGTGGCCCGCTTCCAGGCCGGGTCCTGCCAGCGCTGAAAGGCGCCGAGCAGGCTCGGGTCGGCGGCCTGCCGCTCGGTGCCGAAGCCGTCGAGGCGGACGACCTCGAAGCTGCGCTTGTGGCGACCTTCGCCGCGCGCCGCGCGCGCCACCAGCATCTGCCGGCCGCCCGGGACCCAGCCGGCGAACTCGGCGAAGCCGATGCCCGGCGCCGTCGCTGCCGGCGGCAGCACGCCGACGATCCAGCCGTCCTTGGTCTTGCGAAAGACCCAGAGCTCGCGCCACGCTTCCATCGGCTGCACCGCGACGGCGAGCGCGTTGCCTTCGCGGTTCTTCGTCGCCGACGCGAGCCAGACGATGCCGTAGGTGCAGCGGCGCGCCAGCGGCGCGCTCGCGTCGTGCTTCGCGTCGACGAGGAGGACGCACGTCTGGCCGGGCTCGCCCGGCGTTGTCGCCAGCGAGAGCGCGCCGGCGCCGAGGCGCGGCGCGACGCTCGAGTCGGCGGCCCAGCGCGACGCGTTGACGCGGATCGCGGCGGCATCGAAGCCGGCCTGGTCGTCGTCGGTGAGCTCGCTCTCGTCGATCGCGGCGAGCTCGTCGAGGGCGCGCTCGGCAGCGCCGCCGGCGGTCGCCTCGGTGTCGACGGCGCCGCCGAGGCGCGCGCGCCGGAAGGCGATCGCGCTCCACAGCCCGGCGCGGCGCATCGCGACGCGGTTCTTCAGGTAGGCGGGGAGCTTCGCGGTGTCGACGCGGTCGAGGACGGCGACGCGCCATTCGTCCAGGGCGGCGCGGTCGCGCACCGACAGCGCCGGGTCGACGCACTCCGGCCGCGTCAGCGCGAGGACGGCACGCGCCTGCTGCAGCGGCTCCGCGGGGCGGGCGAGGATGCGCCGGAACGCGTCGCCGTCGTAGCAGATCTGCATCCTGCCGTCGCGCTCGAAGCTCGCGAAGTGCACGCCGTAGCGGCTCGCGACCTCGAGCTGCGCGGCGAGCGCCGCCTCGGCCGCCTTGTTCGGCGCGTTGCCGGCCGACACGCGTTGCGCGAGCCGGTCGGCAAAAGTGCCCAGCGCATCGAACGCCTCGACGCCGGCCGCACCGCGCAGCGCCTCGGTCGGTGCCGCCTGCAGGTAGGCGGCGGTCAGGCCGATGCCGAGCGCCTCGTGGCCCGAGGACTCGCGGGTGAACGTCACGAGCGTGAGCAGCGCGGGCGCGTCGGCGGCGCCGAGGCGAGTGCGATGAACCTGGCTGGCGCGAACGAAGCCGCCGCGCTCGCGCACGTGGTCCCAGACCTGGAGGTAGTCGAGTCGCTCGCCGCGCACCTCGAGCGCCTCGCCCTGCCAGAGCACCGCCTGCTGCGGCGCCGAGTCGCGCGGCGCGGCGCGCAGCGCGGTCTGGTCGCGCAGGACGATGGCCATGCTCGGCGTGGTCGCAGCGACGGGCGCGACGACCGTCGCGGCGGCGACGGCTCCGCTCGGTGTCGTCCGCACGGGGCCCGTCGCCACCGTCGTCGTGCCGCCTGTCAGGCCGCCGACGTCGTGGCCGCTCGCCGTGGCGATGGAGGCGGCCGCGCCCGCGGCCGTCGCGAGCGCCGCGGCGATCGCCGCGATCAGCACGGTCGCACCGGTGCGGACGACGTCGCGCATCGTGCCGCCGGCGTTCACGGGGCCTCCTTCTCGTCGCCGGCGGCGGCGTGCTGCTCGGCGTCGTCGGCGCTCGCGGCCGCCACGGCGGTGCGCTTCGCGCTGCCGAGCAGGCCGGCGCCGATGAAGCTGCCGTCGGTGCCCGGCGCGGCGATGATCACCTGAACCTTGTCGGAGAGCTTGTCGGCCATCGTCTTCTGGATCAGGAGCGGGTGGCGCGTGAGGAGCGCGCCTTCCCGGCCCATCTGCTCGGCGTTCGACTTGCCGACCTTGTCGAGGCGATAGACCTCGGCGTCGGCGAGCTTCTGGCGCGCCTCGGCCTCGCCGTTGGCCTCGATGCGGCGCGCCTGCGCGCTCGCCTCCGCGGCCTTGATGCGCGTCACCTTGAGCGCCTCGGCCTCGAGCTGGCGCTGCTCGATCTGGCGCTGCTTGAACGGCAGCACGTGCTTCATCGCCTCTTCCTGGCCCTTGGCGGCGATCACCTGCTCGCGCGCCGCGGCTTCGGCGCCGATCTCGCGGCGCACCTTCTCCGACTGCGCCGTCAGCTCGGTCTCCCGGACCTGCTTCTCCTTGAGCTCGAGCGTGTACTTCATCTTCTCGCCGGCGAGCTCCTCCGCGAGCAGGCTCTCCATGCCGCGCCGGTAGTCGGCGGGCAGGTCGATCTTGCCGATCTGCACGTGGCGCAGGACGACGCCGTCGGCGGCGAGCTTCGGCTTGAGCTCGTTCTCGACGGCGGCCTGGATCTCGCTGCGCTTGGTCGAGAAGATCTCGCGCACCGTGTAGCGCGCGAACACCTTGTAGATGACGCCTTGCGCCGCGGGCTCGACGATCTCGCCGCCGACGTTGTCGGGCAGGCTCTTGGCAAGAGCGGCGACCTTGAGCGGATCGATCGCGTAGCGGACCGTCAGGTCGGCGCCGAGCGAGAGGCCTTCGACCGACTGCAGCGGCGCCGGCCCGTCGGCGCGGCTCATCTGCGCCGCGCGCCAGCTCTGGTCGCGCAGCGAGAAGACGCGCATCTGCTGCAGGCCGGGCAGGACGAAGACGGTGCCCTCGTTCCACTCGCTGACGGCGCCCGTGAGGTGGTTGATGCGAACGCCGACCTCGCCGCGGCCGACGCCCTGCACGGGCGGATGCGTGACGAGGGCGATCGCCGACAGCACGGCGATCGCGCCGACCGTGAGCGGCAGCGCGGCGCGGCGCAGGCTGAATCCGCCGCCCTCGCCGACGACGTTCTCGTACCGGCTCGGGTACTCGTCGGCATCGATGCCCGTCGTTCGCTCGCCGTGCCGCGCCAAGCGCGCGCGGATCGAATCGAGCCAGGCCTTCACACGCTGCTGCCACATGGTCCTTCTCCTCGGCGCGGCACCATCGCCGCGGTGAGGTCACTGTCGCGCCCGAGCGCGGAGCGGCGATGAAGGAAAGAAGAAGGCGCGATGTCAGCGCGATGAAGGCGCGCCGCTCATGCCGCCGCCGCGGCCGCTCGTCGCCGGCGAGCGCGTCAGGCGCGCGTCAGATGGCGTGCGTCAGGCTCGCGCGGCGCGGGCCGCCGCGATGCAGTCGAGCAGCACGTTCATCTCGCCGACCTGGTTGGCGAGGAGGAGGACGAGGCGCGCGTCGAGGTCGGCGCTCTCCGCATCGGAGAGTCCCTCGTGGGCGGCGACCCAGGCCTCGTAGAAGCCGTCGGGGTCGGCGATGTTCGGCTCGGTCTTCATGCGGTGTCCTCGAGCGAGAGCGCGCGCCGGAGCGCCGCCGCGATCGTGTCGGCGGCCGGCGAGTCGAGCCGAGCGGCGACGTACGCGTCGGGACGGACGAGGACGAAGCTGCCGGGCCCGGCGCCGAGATGGCGTGCCAGCGCACCCTCCGCATCGACCGCCCGCACCGAGAGCGGCCAGCGCGCCGCGAGTTCGGCGTCGAGCGCCGCCGCCTGCTCGCGGCTCGCGCCGAGCCACAGGCCGAGGAAGCGCGTGCCGTCGCGGAGCAGGCGCATCACGGTCGTGCCGTCGAGCGCGACGTTCTGCAGCGAGCGCGCGCCCGCCGGCGCCCAGGGCGACGGCGGGTAGGCGTTGGCCTGCGCCATCCTGCCGGTGTTGGCCAGCCTGCGCGCGAACGGGTGCGTGCGCGCCAGGGCGACGACCGCGCGGCGCAACCGGTGCTCGGCGGCGCTCCGCGGCGCGAGAAAGCGCGCCGTGCGGCTCGTCACGCGCAGGTTCTCGACCGCCGCGGCGTGGCGCTCGTGGTGGTAGCTGTCGACGAGCGCGTCGCCGGCCTGGCCCTGGACGACGAGCGCCAGCTTCCAGCCGAGGTTGGCGGCGTCCTGGATGCCGTTGTTGCCGCCGCGCGCGCCGAACGGACAGACGACGTGCGCGGCGTCGCCGATGAAGATCGTCCGGCCGACGCGAAACGAGTCGAGCAGGTGGTCGCGGTACTGGTACGGGCCGATCCAGACGAACTCGAACTCGACGTCGGGGCCGAGCTGCTCGCGCAGGCGCTCGCCCGCGACCTCGGGCCGGCTGATCGATTCCGGGTCGGCGTCTGCGGCCATCTGGTAGTCGAGGCGCCAGACGGCGTCGGCCATCAGGTGCTGCCACACGCCGCGGCCGCCGTTGAACGGCGCGTCGATCCAGGTCCAGCGCTCGACCGGCAGCGGCTTCTTGAAGCGGACGTCGCTGATGCACCAGCGGTCGGTGTGGCGCGACGCGTGCGCCTCGAGGCCGAGCTCGTCGCGGATCCTGCTGTTGGCGCCGGTCGCGTCGATGAACCACTCGGCCTCGAGCGCGTAGGCGCCGGCCGGCGTCTCGACCTCGACGATCGCGCCGTCGCTGCCGTGCTCGACGCGGACGACCTTGCTCTTCCAGCGCAGCGCGTCCGGGGCGAGCTCGCGGATGCGCTCGACGAGGAACCACTCGAGGTAGAACTGCTGCAGGTTGATGAAGGGCGGCTGCTCGGAGAAGCTCTCGTCCTCGAGGTTGAACGAGTAGATCTCGTCGGCGCCGGAGAACGTGCGGCCCACCGACCAGGTGATCCCCTTCGCGCGGATCCGCTCGTAGAGGCCGAGCCGGTCGAAGAGCTCGAGGCTCTTCTGCGCGTAGCAGATGCCCCGCGACGACGCGCCGCGCACGCCGACGGTGTCGTCCTCGTCGAGCACCACCACCTCGACGCCGCGCAGCGCGAGATCGCAGGCGAGCGTCAGCCCCGCGAGCCCGGCGCCGGCGACGACGACCGGGTAGCGGCGCCGCTCGCGCGCCGCCAGGTCCGGCGGCGCGACGAACGGCCAGCTCGGCAGCTCGTACGCCGGTGCGAATTTCCAGACCTCGGGGGCGCCCATGTCGCCGGTTATAGCGCCTCGGCGAAGGCGGCGATCTCGTCGGCGACCCGCATCTGCAGGTCGGTCCGGCCGGCCAGGTAGTGGTCGCCGCCGACGATGTCGACGTTGCGGATGCGATCGCCGCCGGCGCCCAGCCAGGCATCGCGCGTGCTCGGGAAGGTGCTCTGGTCGGCGGTGTAGGTGAGGAGCAGCGCGGGCACCGACGTCCTGGCGAGATTCTCCGGCCCGCCGGCGCGCGACGCCGACGACCACTGCGACAGGAAGGCGGTCAGCGAGGTCGTGCGGCCCATCGCGTTGGCGCTGTAGTTGACGGCGCGCGCGTCGCCCCAGACGCTGCCGGGCCGACGGTCGTTCGGATCGAGCGTCAGGTCGAGGCAGCGCGGGTCGGCGTGCGTGCGGTAGACGATGAAGGCTTCGTCGCGCGGGCCGCCCGTCGCCCGAAGCGCGGCGAGGCGCCGTCGCACCCGGTCCTCGATGCGGTCGCGGCGCATGCGCTGCGCTGCCAGGAAACGGGCGAGGAACGCGGCATCGAATCGCGGCGGCGCCGCCGCGCCGTCGGCCCAGTTGCGCGCGTCGTACAGGTCGAGCGCCGCGTCGATTGACGTGCCGTCGTGCTCGTCGACGAGCGAAGGATCGATCCAGCGCAGCAGCAGGTGCGACCGCCCCTCGTGCGCAGCGCAGAGCGCGAGGCCGTCGATCGGCGGCAGGTCGGCGGCGACCAGGTGCGTCGGATCGCCGTCGACCATCGTCTCGGCGCCGAAGTGCTCGGCCTCGGCCTGGTAGTAGGCCGCGAGGGCCGCGCCGCCCGAGTTGCCGACGAGGACCACGCGCTCGCAGCCGAGCGCGTCGCGCATGAACTTGACGCCGGCGCCCAGGTCCTGCAGCACGCGCTCCATCAGCAGCACGGTGTCGTTGCCGGCGTAGCGCGAGTTGAGGCCGAGGCAGGCGATGCCGCGATCGGCGAGCGGACCGATCAGGTAGTGGCCCATGAAGTTGCTCGTCGGGTGCATGACGATCGCGCCGATGCGCGGGCGATCGCGCCGCCCGGCGGCGAGCGGTGTCTCGTAGGCGCCGTAGATGCGCGGCCGCAGCATCTGCAGGCCCGACTGGCTCTCCATCGCCGCGCCCGGTCTGACGTCGATCGCGGCGAGGCGGCGCTCGCGCGGCTCAGGCATCCATCGCGCCCC
>DATIDZ010000200.1:0-5038 GCA_035456045.1 Caldimonas sp. | reverse complement strand
TCGCCGATCGCGTGCTCGGCGAGCTCGCTGCCGTCGTAGGCGAACACGACGGGACCGGATCCCGTGGTGGCGGTCATGACCGCGCGGGGGCGTCGGCGACGCGCAGGCGTGTCGCGCGTTTACGGGCGGCGGCCAGGAGCGGGGGCGAGTACCACGCCGGGCCCTCGCCTCCCATGAACCGCTCGAGCTGCGGCGTCTCCGGGCGTGCTCCGCCGAGCCGGTAGATCACGATCGGCACGATGGCGCCGGCGATCGCAAGGCCCAGGCCGATCCACAGCGCGATCCCCACACCAGTCGTCGGGTCGCCCCCGACGGTGGCCGCGAAGTGCACGAAGATGGGCGCGATCATGAACGCCGCGACCGCGCGCAGGAGCTCGACGATCGCGAAGATGCGCTGCAGGGTGAAGGCGGGCAGCGAGAAGCCTGCCGTGAAGAGCGCAGGCGCGACGCTGGCGCCGAGGCCGATCCCGGTGAGGCCCGATGCGATCAGCGTGAGCGCCTCCGTGGGTGGCAGCTGGATGCGGAACACGGCGATTCCCGCGGCGAGGAAGGCCATGCCCACGACGGGCAGGTACTGCAGCGCTCGCTTGTCGATGACGACGCCGAGGAGGACGGCGGTGAGGATCGCGCCGGCCAGCTCGGGCAGGTAGAGGAGCCCGACGTGCAGGGGGCTGTAGCGCTCCGCCAGCAGGCCCGCGGTCAGCACGGTCGCCGACACCGAGGCGGCCGCGGCGCAGAGCGCGAGCACGATGCCCGCCACGGGGATGGTGCTCGTGAGCATGGTGCGGATCGTCAGCAGCGGCCGCTTCGCGCGGTACTGGTTGACGATCAGCACGACGATCAGCGCGAGCCCGACGGCCAGCATGCCGGCGGTGCGGAACTCCAGGAACTTGTGGGTCAGCAGCTGCGAGGCGCCGAAGAACGCGGCGACCGATCCGGCGGCCGCGAGCCCGATCGGCAGCGGGTTGCGCGGCGCGGTGACGTCAGCGGGCGGGGTGTCCTCGAAGGTCAGGAGCGCGAGCACGAGCGCCGCGGCCGAGATCCCGGCGATGACCCAGAACAGCGGCCGCCAGGCACCTGCGTCCGCCTGGAGCCCGCCGATGGCCGGCCCGAGCGTGACCGCACCGAAGATGCACATGCTCATGATCACGGCGGTCGAGCGGAACTTCTCCACGCCGAAGCCGAGCGCCAGCGGCGGGACCGCAGCGATCAGCAGCAGGCTCGTGCAGAGGCCCTGCAGCACGTGGCCCGTGAAGAACATCGCCGGGTTCTGCGCGGCAGCGGCCAGGATCGATCCGATCACCAGCAGCGAGACGTAGAGGAGCATGATCCTCCGCTGGCGCAGCAGCTGGGCGAAGTAGACGGCCATCACCGTCCCCGCCGCATACGCGGCGTTGGCCAGGCCCGATCCGACGCTCATCGCCTGCGGGCTGATGTGCAGGTCGCGGCCGATGATCGGAGTGACCGGTCCGATCGCCGCCGACAGCGCGAGGTACGGGATCAGAGCGAACATCACCATCGCCGCGGCGGCGGGATAGCGCCCTGCCAGTGGTCCCTGTCTCATCGGTTTCCTTCTTGCAGAAGTGGCGGTAAACTGGAGGCTGCCTCCGAAATCAGATGTGGAGGCTTCCTCCGCTTCAAGCGAAGTATACGGAGGCATCCTCCGTTTTGCAAAGCTGTCCCGCCATGTCCGCAGCCGAAACCGATCAGTCGGTCCTAGCCCGCCGCCCCAAGCGAGCCGACGCGCGCCGCAACTACGACAAGCTGATCGCGGCGGGACGCGAGGCGTTCACGGAGAGCGACACCGCGGCCTCGCTCGAGGACATCGCCCGCCGTGCCGGCGTCGGCATCGGGACGCTGTACCGGCACTTCCCCACGCGCACGGACCTCATCGAGGCCGTGTACGTCGAGGAGGTCGAGGCGCTGTGCCGCTCGGCCGACGACCTGGGCGACGCGCCGCCGTGGGACGCGCTCGTCGGCTGGCTTCACCGCTTCATCGGCTACGTCGCCACCAAGCACGCGCTTGCCGAGGAGCTCTTCGCGGTGGCCGACCGCGACGCCGAGGCCTTCCAGACCTGCCGCGGCGCGTTCTACAGCGCCGGCGAGCCGCTCCTGCGGCGGGCACAGGACGCCGGCGCCGTGCGACCGGACGTCTCGATCGACGACGTCGTGAAGATGGTCGGCGGCATCGCGAAGATCCAGGGCACGGATCCGGCGACCGTCGACCGTATCCTGAGCGTCGCGCTGGACGGTCTGCGCTACCGCGCCAGCTGACGCTCGCGGTGATGTCGCGCGGCGCGGCGGTCCGCGGACAGCGCGGTTGCTTTCGGCAGCACGCTGTTGATAGGTCTCGCCCACATATCCATCGGCGACGCGGCTGGGGATGCGCGCGCCGACGACATTGGAGGGGCAGATGAGGGATCCATCGCGCCGCAGGCGTTGGGGGCTTGCCGCGATCTGCGCGATCGCCGCGGCCGTACCGACCGCCGTACCGGCAGGGGCTGCTGCGAAGCCCCACGGGCTCGACTGGCAGGCGTGCGGCGACGCGCCAGGCGTCGAGTGCGCCACGCAGACCGTGCCGCTCGACTACGACAAGCCGGCGGGCAGGCAGATCGACATCGCCGTCACACGCGTCCCGGCGGTCGACACGAAGAACCGGCTCGGCTCGCTGTTCATCAACCCCGGCGGCCCCGGGTTCAGCTTCGGCGGCCTTCTGCAGGCGGCTGGTCACGACAGCTTCCTGGCGGACCTCAACCAGCGCTACGACATCGTCGCCGTCGACCCGCGCGGCGTGGACGGCAGCACCGGCGCGATCGACTGCAAGGTCAACCAGGAGACGCAGGGCATCTACCGGATGCCCTTCCCCACGCCCTTCACCGCGGACATCAACAAGATCGCGGCCGACTCGCGCGCGTACGGGCGCCGCTGCGCCGCGGTCAACGACGTCGACATCCTGGCCCACGCCTCGTCGGCGGAGACCGCGCACGACATGGACGTCATCCGTGCCGCGGTCGGCGACCAGAAGCTCAACTACCTGGGCTTCTCGTACGGCACGTTCCTCGGCACCACGTACCTGAAGCTGTTCGCCAACCACGTCGGGCGCGTCGTGCTCGACGGCCCCATCGACGCCGACGAGTACCAGAGCGATCCGCTCAAGGGCTCCAACGAGCAGACGGCGGCGTTCGAGCGTGAGCTCGGGCGCTTCTTCCAGGCCTGCGCGGCCGACCAGGCCAACTGCCTGAACTTCGGTGGCGCTGACCCGTGGGACGCCTACGACCAGCTGATCGACCAGGCCAACGCGTCGCCGATCCCGGCGCCGCGCTACACGCCCGATCCGCGGCCGGTCAACGGCGACACGATCAACAACGCCGTGATCACGGACCTCTACGCCAAGCAGTTCTGGCCCGAGATCGCCCAGGCCCTCGCCGAGGCGCAGGCCGGCGACGCGTCGCTCTTCCGCTTCCTGAGCGACGAGATCGCCTACGGCCGCGACCCGGAGACGGGGACCTACGACCCGGGGTTCGACCGCTTCGTGGCGATCTACTCCGCCGAGTCGATCTGGCCGAAGAACCTCGCCGTCTACGACCGCGAGGGCGATCAGGCCTGGGGCATGTTCGACCACTTCTACTTCAACCACGGCTACCTGGAGACCGGCTTCGGCCTCTGGCCGGTGCGCGCCAAGGACGCGTACTACGGGCCGTACGACCTGAAGAAGTCGACGCCGACGCCGCTCGTCGTCGCGACGACGTACGACCCGGCGACGCCCTATCGGGGCGCGCTGAAGCTCGTGCGCACGCTCGGCAACGCGCGCCTGCTGACGATGCGCGGCGACGGCCACACGGCGTACGGCGGCAACTCGCCGTGCATCGACGACGCCGTCAACGCGTACCTGCTCGACGGCGCGCTGCCGGCGGCGGGCACGTCGTGCAAGCAGGACGTCCCGTTCGCCCAGCCGCAGCAGGTCGCGGCCCAGGCGTTGGCCAAGAGCTCGGGCGCGGCCGCGTTCATGGCACGCCACCGCAACCTGGTGCGCAACGCCAAGCCGGTGCTGCCCGGCGCTCGCTAGGCGCAGCGCACGCTCCGGTCCCGTCGCGGCGATCGCCGCGGCGGGACCGCGCGCGACACCCCCTACCGTGAGAGCGCATGACGCACCGCGCCCACGTCGAGGCCACGCTCGCCGAGGCGGCAGCGAACCACGCCGCGCTCGTCGAGCGCCTCACCCCGGAGATGCGGGCGTCGCTGCCCGTGGACGCGCAGGGGCTCACCGCGGCGATCGACTTCGTGGCCGAGGCGGCTGGGCTCACCGCGGCGGAGCGGCGGGCGCTCGTGCGACCTCATGGCGTCAACCCGGCGGTGATGCACGCGCGCGTCTTCGGCGGCGCGCCGCTCACCAAGGAGACGGTCATCGGGTCGTTCGTCGAGGGGGCGCGGGTGCGGGCCGACGCGCTGGCCGGCCTCGCCGAAGTCGTCGGCGGCGCGGCGCTCGGCAGCGAGGTCCGCACGCTGCTGGTGCGATCCCCGCTGCCGCTGGCCGGCGACGGGCAGGCGGGCGTTCCGGCGCTGCGGGACGCCTACGCCGCGCAGGAGCGCGCGGTCGTGGCGATCGCCGCGCGGCTCGACGAGGTGGCCGGCGGCTAGCGCGCCGCCGTCGCGACGTCCCTGAGTCGCGACATCTCCGGGTCGAAGCGCGGCTCGCTGACCACCGTCACGCGGTGGTCGGCGCCCGCGCTGTGCACGGCGAGCGCCGTGCCCGGCGCGGCCAGCTCGACCGGCAGGTAGCCGTAGGCGATGCTCTCCTGAAGCGCCGCGCCGTAGCCCGCGCTCGTCACGTAGCCGACGGCGCGCTCGCCGTCGAGGATCGGCTCCTTGCCGACGAGCATGACCGCCGGGTCGTCGGTGACCAGGCAGCGCAGCTTGCGCGTCACGCCGCGCTCCTTGATGGCCGCGGCGGCCTCGCGCCCGATGAAGTCCGCATCCTTGCCCAGCCGCACGGCCCAGCCGAGGCCGGCCTCGTAGGGGTCGTGCTCCTCGTCGATGT
>DATIDZ010000199.1:0-2947 GCA_035456045.1 Caldimonas sp. | reverse complement strand
GCCGCCGCCGCCCGTGCCGCCACCGCCGCCGAAGCCGCCGCGGCTGCCGCCGCCGAAGCCACCTGGGCGCTCTTCGCGCGGGCGGGCCTCGTTGACGACGATCGCCCGGCCGTCGAGGGCCTGGCCGTTCATGCCGTTGATCGCGGCCTGCGCCTCCGGATCGGAGCCCATCTCGACGAAGCCGAAGCCCTTCGAGCGACCCGTGTCGCGGTCCATCATGACCTTGGCCGACGACACGGTGCCGTACTGCGCGAACGCCTGCTGGAGGTCGTCATCCCGTACGTTGTACGAAAGATTGCCGACGTAGAGTTTGTTGCCCATGAAAAAGATGCCTTCCCTGTTCTTTCGAGATGTGGAGCTTCTACCCGTCGTGAACTATTTCAAGAAGGCTCTGCTGCCAGACACAGACTGGCGAATATAAGTGAATTGCGGAAAAAAAATGATTCGGAACGTCCCCTTTTGTTGTTTTGCAGCCGCCCCGGCGGAAGCGCCGTGACGGTCGTGCCCGCCCCGCCGCCTCGCATCGCCAGCTTGGTGCCCAGCCTGACCGAGCTGGTCTTCGCGCTCGGCCTCGGCGAGCGACTGGTCGCCCGCACCGGCTTTTGCGTCCACCCGGGCGATCGGGTCGGCGCCGTCGCCAAGGTCGGCGGCACCAAGGACGTCAACCTCGCCAAGCTGCGCGGGCTGGCGCCGACCCACGTGCTCGTCAACGTCGACGAGAACCGCAAGGAGACGATCGACGCGATCGAGGCGTGGGGCGACGACGCACCGCAGATCGTCGTCACGCATCCGCGCGATCCCGTCGACAACCTCGCGCTCGTCGACCAGCTGGCCACGGTGTTCGGCGGGGCGCCCGGCCTCGCCGAGCGCGCCGCTGCGCTGCGCCAGGAGCTGGCCGACGAGCTGGCGGCGACGCGGGCGCAGGGCCGCGCGACGCGCCGTGTCGTCTACCTGATCTGGCACGACCCGTGGATGACGGTGGCGCGCGACACGTACCTGTCGCGCATGCTCGCCCGCATCGGCTGGCAGACGCTTCCCGATCGGGACGGCGGCTATGCCGGCGCCACGCGCTACCCGACGCTGGCGGGAGACGAGCCGTGGCTGGGCGCCGTCGAGCGGGTGCTGCTCAGCTCGGAGCCGTTCGCCTTCGAGCAACGTCACCTCGCCGCGGTCCGGGCGCTGTGCCCGGCGGCGAAGGTGCTTCGGGTCGACGGCGAGCTGCTCGGCTGGTACGGATCGCGTGCGGTCGCGGGACTGCGCTACCTGCGCACGCTGGCCGACGACGACAATGCGGCGCCGCGCCCGTCCGCCTGAGCGCGCGGCCTCCTTGCCCATGGACATCCTGAAGCCGCTCATCGCGCTGCTGGCGATCGTCAATCCGATCGGCGTGCTGCCGTTCTTCATCCACTTCACCGAGGGCTTCAGCCGAGAGCAGCGGCGCCGAACGATCCGGGTCGCCGCCGTCAGCGCCTTCTGCGTCATCGCGGTGAGCGCGATCGCGGGGCTTCGCATCATCGAGTTCTTCGGCATCTCGCTCGCCTCGTTCCAGGTCGGCGGCGGGATGCTCCTGCTCCTGTCGTCGCTGCAGATGCTCAACGCGCAGCCAGCGGAAAGCCGCACCAGCGACCTCGTCGAAGGCAGCGACAAGGTCGACGCCGGCGACTCGATCGCGATCGTGCCGCTGACGATCCCGCTGCTCACCGGGCCGGCGACGATCTCGACGATGGTCATCTACGCCGAGAAGACGCGCCACTGGTGGGAGATCGCCGTCCTCGTCGGCTACGGCGTCGTCATCGCGCTGGCGATCTGGATCGCGTTCGGCCTCGCCGGCCGCATCGCCCGCGTCGTCGGCCGCACCGGCATCAACGTGATGACGCGGCTCATGGGGCTGCTGCTCGCCGCCCTCGCCGTCGAGGTGATGTCGGACGGGCTGGTGAAGCTGTTTCCGGTGCTGGCCACCGCTGTGCGCTGACCGTGGGCGACTCGCGCTACGACTACATCGTCTGCGGCGCCGGAACGGCCGGCTGCCTGCTCGCCAATCGCCTCAGTCGCGACAAGACCAAGCGCGTCCTCGTGATCGAGGCCGGCGGCCGCGACGACTACCTCTGGGTCCACATCCCCGTCGGCTACCTCTATTGCATCGGCAACCCGCGCACCGACTGGCTCTATGTCACCGAGCCCGCGCCGGGCCTGAACGGCAGGAGCCTGCGCTACCCGCGCGGCAAGGTGCTCGGCGGCTCGAGCAGCATCAACGGGATGATCTACATGCGCGGCCAGGCGCGCGACTACGACGGCTGGGGCGCCGGCGACGGTCACGGGGCCAACCCGGGCTGGAGCTGGGCCGAGTGCTTGCCGTATTTCCTCAAGCACGAAGACTTCTACAAGGGGGCCGACGCGTTCCACGCCGCGCCGGGATTCGATCCCACTGGCCAACGGCAGGGCGGCGAATGGCGCGTCGAGAAGCAGCGCCTGCACTGGCCGATCCTCGACGCGTTTCTCGCCGCCGCCGTCGAGGCCGGCCTGCCGCGCTGCGACGACTTCAACCGCGGCGACAACGACGGCGTCGGCTACTTCGACGTCAACCAGCGCGCCGGCATCCGTTGGAACGCGACCAAGGCGTTCCTGAAGCCGGCGTTCCCTCGCCCGAACCTGCAGGTCTGGACCGGCGCGCACCTCCACCGGGTCGTCTTCGACGGCGCTCGCGCGACCGGGGTCGAGATCGCGCCGCTCGGCGGCGGCGCGCCGGTGGCCGCCGAGCTCGCGCCGGGCGGCGAGATCGTGCTCGCCGCCGGCGCCATCGGCAGTCCGCAGATCCTGCAGCTCTCGGGCATCGGCGACCCGGCCGTGCTCGCGGCGAGCGGCATCGCGACGCGCTTCGCGCTGCCGGGCGTCGGCGCGAACCTGCAGGACCACCTCCAGATCCGCGCCGTCTTCAAGGTGCGCGGGG
>DATIDZ010000198.1:0-2634 GCA_035456045.1 Caldimonas sp. | reverse complement strand
GATCGAGGAGCTGCTCGACGTCAGCCGGATCACGTCGGGCAACCTGCACCTCGACATCCAGCCGGTGAGGATCGCGGCCGTGTTCGAGACGGTGATCTCGTCGCTCAAGCCGGCCGCCGACGCGCGCTCGATCCGGCTGCGCCAGGATCCCGACGATGCCGGCGAGGTGCGGGCCGACGCGAGCCGGCTGCAGCAGATCGTCTGGAACCTGGTGTCGAACGCGATCAAGTTCACCTCGCCCGGCGGGCTCGTGACGGTCTCCGCGCGGCGCAGCGACTCGGAGGTCGTGCTCACGGTGAGCGACAACGGGCTGGGCATCTCGCGCGAGTTCCTGCCCCACGTGTTCGAGCGCTTCCGCCAGGCCGAGTCGAACGAGGCGCGCACGCACGGCGGCCTCGGTCTCGGCCTGGCCATCGTGCGCCAGCTGGTCGAGCTGCACGGCGGCAAGGTCGAAGCGTCGAGTGACGGTGCCGGCCGCGGCGCGACCTTCTCGGTGCGCTTGCCGCTGCAAGCCCCCGCGCCGTCGATCGCAACGGCGCCGTCGGGCGAGCCGACGCCGGCGCCGGTCGCGTCCGCCGAGCCGCTCGAAGGCAACCTCTCCGGGACCCGCATCCTCGTCGTCGACGACGAAGCCGATGGGCGCGAGATGCTGACCCGCATGCTCGAGAGCTGGGGTGCCGAAGTGCGCGCCGCGAGCTCGGCGGAGGAGGCGATCCAGGCGCTCAGCGGCGAGACGCCCGACTTGCTCATCAGCGACATCGGCATGCCCCGCGTCGATGGCTACGAGCTGATGCGGCGCATCCGCGCCATGCAGTCGCCCGAGCGACGCGAGCTGCCCGCCATCGCGCTGACCGCTTTCGCGCGCCAGGAGGACGCCGCCAAGGCGCGCCTGGCCGGCTACGGCGTTCACCTGCCCAAGCCGGTCGATCCGTCGCGCCTGTTCACGACGATCGCGTCGGTGCTCGGCTGCGCTTCCTGAGGCGCCGGCGCCCGATGCGCCGAGCCTCGCTGTCGGAAGCCGCGCGGATCAGTAGTAGTGACGCCAGTCGAAGATGAAACGCAGGCCGATCGAATAGATGTTCTCGAGCTTCACGCCGGGCGCGCCGGCGGGGTACGTCACTTTCGTGCGATTCGGAACTTCTGCGCCGGCATAGAGCTGGATCATCACGGCCGAGCTCTGCTTCGTGTCGAAGGCGCGGTAGGGACGGAACTCGAGGATCGGCAGATCGAACTGGATCGAGCGGAAATCCACCACGCGGGGCTCGGCGCCCGGCGAGGAAGGAGGCGCCACCGTCAGGTTCTGCAAGCCATAGCCATAGAAGGTGGCGCCGAGCTCGCGGCCGAGCACGAACTGGAAGCGGCCGATGCCCGTCGCCCATCCCGCTTGCCACGGGATCAGTCCGCCGTTGCCGGCCGTGACCGCCATCGCGGTGTAGCTCTCGGGCGAGACGAAGTACATCGGCGACAGCAGCAGCAGATCGCCGGGGATCAGGTAGAACGGCATGCGGACGCGGGCGGTCAAGCCGAGACGCGAGCGCACCGCCGCCGCCCCTGCTGCCGCATCGATGGCCGGAGACGAGACCGGCAAGTCGTTGGTCGAGCGCGAATCGCCGCGGACGCCGAGCTGGCCGAACACCAGGCCGTCGCCCGACTCGTTGATCAGGCCGTCGAGGCCGAAGCCGGCGCGGACCGCCAGCTCGCCGCCGCCGACGAGGCCGTTCGACGTGACCGAGGGCAGGTAGCCGCCGCCGATGCCGCGGAGGTCGAGGGCTGCGGCGAGGCCGACGAAGGGACCGACCTCGGCGCGGAACCGCGGCATCGAGCCGAGTCCCGGGCCGAGGCCGGGCACGGGCGTCTGGCGCAGCGCGGTCGCGAGCGGCGCCAGGGTCTCGAAGCTGCCGCGCACGCCTTCGTCGCGGAGCACGAGCACGTTGTTCTTGCAGACATCGAAGGCGTCGGGCTCGGGCGGTGCCGCGGGCGTATGCGGCAGCAGTGGCACGTCGGGCCTTCCGCTCGCCTGGTCGATCACCTGCGACAGGCTCTCGCGGATGGCGACGGCGGCGCGACCCGTGTCCTCGGCGCGCATGTGCGCGTCGCCCATGAGCACCGCCGACGTGCTGCCCCCGCCCCACGTGAAGACCTCGAGGCCGGACTCGTTGTAGTAGTCGTGCGTCCCCTTGCGCTGCGAGACGTCGCCCCACGTGCCCGCGACGTGGCCGGCGGCGAAGGTGTCCTCGAGAAAGTGGAGCGCGAATCCCTCGTCCGCCAGCATCGCCCGAGCCAGCGCCTGGCGCGTGGCCGGGGCGAGCGACTCGTTCGCCAGCCGAGAGGCCTTCTGCAACGCGCTCAGGTGGAACCAGGTGTAGACGCCGACGGCACTGATCTCGGAGCCGGGCTGGAGCGTCAGGAACCCGTACTCGCGCGCCGTCATGTCGGTCCGCGGCCGGGGCAGCAGGAAGTGCGCGTTGTTGGAGCCGGCCCGTGTCGCGTACTGCGGGTCGGCGCGCTGCAGGCGCGTGTCCGAGGTGCGCAGCGCATTGGTGCGGCGCGCACGCACGGTCTCGTCTTCGACCTGGCGCTGGAAGTCGCCGAGGGCGCTCGGGCCGAACAGCTTGACGTCGGGCCGCGCGGTGA
>DATIDZ010000197.1:0-11129 GCA_035456045.1 Caldimonas sp. | reverse complement strand
TCCCCCCGCCGGCCTCCCCGCCCTCGAGGCCCGCCTGCGCCAGGACCTCACCTGGCTCAACCTCCCGGCCAAGCGCTGGATCCCGCCGCTTTCCCGCGACGGCCAGCCCGTCCTCGAGGTCGCCATCATCGGCGCCGGCATGGGCGGCCTCGCGCTCGGCGCCTCGCTCGCGCAACTGGGCATCCCCGCCACCTTGTTCGACCGCGCACCCGCGGGCTTCGAAGGCCCGTGGGCGACGACCGCGCGCATGGAGACGCTGCGCAGCCCCAAGCACCTCGCCGGCCCGGCGCTCGGCATTCCGTCGCTGACCTTTCGCGCCTGGTTCGAGGCGCAGTTCGGGCGCGAAGCCTGGGAGGCGCTCGACAAGATCCCGCGCCTGCAGTGGATGGACTACCTCCGCTGGTACCGCGAGGTGCTGGCACTGCCGGTGCGAAACGGCCACCGCATCGTCGACATCCAGCCGCGCGCCGACCGGCTCGTCGAGCTCACGGTCGAGACGCAAGGCCGCACGACGCGCGCATGGGCGCGTCGCGTCGTCGTCGCGACCGGCCGGGCCGGTCTCGGCGGCGCGGCGCTGCCCGAGTTCGCCGAGGGACTGCCGCGCCCGCGCTGGGCGCACTCGTCGGACGACAACGACTACGGCGCGCTCGCCGGCCTGCGCGTGGGCATCGTCGGCGCCGGCGCCTCCGCGATGGACAGCGCCGCGACCGCGCTCGAGTCCGGCGCCGCCCACGTGCACCTGCTCGTGCGGCGCGCCGACCTGCCGCGCATCAACAAGGGCAAGGGCGCCGGCAACCCCGGCTTCGTGGCCGGCTACTCGCGCCTGTCCGACCACTGGAAGTGGCGCATCCGTCACTACATCAACACGCAGCAGGTGCCGCCGCCGCGCAACAGCACGCAGCGCGTCTCGCGCCACGCGAACGCGCACTTCCACCTCGGCGTCGCGATCGAAGGCGTCAGCGAGCGCGAAGGCGCGCTCCAGGTGCGCACGTCGGCCGGACCGATCGAGCTCGACTTCCTCATCTTCGCGACCGGCTTCAAGGTCGACTGGCGCCAGCGGCCGATGCTGCGCCGCATCGCGCCCGCCATCCGCGTCTGGAAGGACCGCTACACACCGCCGGCCGGCGAAGAAGACGCCGAGCTCGCCGAGTCGCCCGACCTCGGCGCGGCATTCGAGTTCCAGCCGCGCGCCGGCGCCTACTGCCCCGGCCTCGATCGCGTGCACTGCCTCGCGTACCCGGCGACGCTCTCGCTCGGCGTCATCACCGGCGACATCCCGGCGGTCAGCGAAGGCGCGCTTCAGCTCGCCGACACGCTGGCGGGGCTGCTCTACCGCGAAGACATCGAGCATCACTTCGCGCGGATGGAGGCGTACGCCGAGCCCGAGATCTTCGGCGACGAATGGGTCGCCGAGCCGCTGCCGAAGTCACCGCCCGTGTCACGATGAGCCGGCAGCCTTCACCTCGCCAACGAGCCCACCGCCATGTCACAGCCTGAGCTTTCCGATGTGATCGATCGCGCCGCCGGTCTGGCGCCCGACGATCCGCTCTATCGCGCGCGCCGCTTTCGCGCCAAGGTCGTCGACGCGACGCAGGCGAGCCACGATGCGCTGCTGCTGCAGCCGGTCGACGGCCTGTCGACGGCCGACCGGCTGCGCGTGGCACTGCACGTCTGCACGATCGCCGGCGCGACGACCCTGGCGCGTCACTACGAGACGCGGCTCGCCGCCGATGCCGGCCGCGATGCGCCGCCCTCGCCCGCGCTGCCCGCGATGCTGCGCTTCTCCGCCGCGCTGACGACCGACCCGCGTTCGGGCGACCGCGCTGCGATCGAGGCGTTGCGCGCCGCCGGCCTGGTCGATCCGTCGATCGTCGCGCTCGCCCAGCTCGTCGCCTTCCTCTCGTACCAGCTGCGCGTCGTAGCCGGCCTGCAGGCCCTGCGCGCGAGCGGAGTCCGCACGCCATGATCCGCCGCAACGGATTCACGGACGAGACGCTCGAGTGGCGCTCGTGGCTCGAGCCGCTCCGGCTCGCCGACGCGAGCCCGCTCCAGCTCGAGGTGCTCGACGAAAGCCATCCGCAATCGCGCACGTCGCCGTACTACCTGACGCTCGCGCACCAGCCGCTGATGTTGCGCCATCGCTCGACAGCCTACAACGCGATCATGTACGCGCCGGGCGGCCTGCCGCGCGCGGAGCGCGAGCTGGGCGCGATGGTGGTCTCCGTGACCAACGGCTGCGTGTACTGCACGTCGGTCCACGCGCAGCGCTTCGAGCAGCTGGCCAGGCGCAGCGACACCGTCGAGCAGGTGTTCGACGATCCGGCATCGGCGGGAACGAACGAGCGAGAGCACGCGATCGCCACGTTCGCAATCGCCGTCACGCGACGCCCGGCCGAGCTCGGCGCCGACGACATCGAGCCGCTGCGCCGCGTCGGCATGAGCGACGAGGAGATCATCGACCTGCTCCATGCGGTCGCGATCTTCGGCTGGGCCAACCGGCTGATGCAGAACCTGGGCGAGCCGGCCGGCGAGGCGATTCCCGGCGTCTGACCCCCGCGCTCGGGCGTCCAGTGCGGTAGCACCAAAGTTCAATTGCCGCATGGACGGCGACAGCCAAGCATCGGTGTTCCCGCGGCAACCAACGACCGGCCGGGCAACGAACTCGACAAGGCACCCTCTTGGACATCTCCTCCCTTCAGACCTTCATCGGCACCACCCTGACCGAGCTCGCGTTCAAGGTCCTGGCCGCGATCGCTTTCTGGGTGATCGGCCGCTGGCTGATCGGCCGCGTCATCGCCGTCATGCAGGCGGCGATGAACCGCAACCACGCCGACCCGACGCTGACCAAGTACCTCGGCTCGATCATCGCGATCGCGCTGAACATCGCGCTCGTCCTCGGCATCCTCGGCTACTTCGGAATCCAGACGACCTCGTTCGCGGCCATGCTCGCGGGCGCCGGCGTCGCCATCGGGGCGGCGTGGAGCGGGCTGCTCGGCAACTTCGCGGCCGGCGCCTTCATGCTCGTGCTGCGCCCGTTCAAGGTCGGCGACTTCGTCTCGATCGGCGGCGTCGTCGGCACCGTGCGGGAACTCGGCCTCTTCGGCACCGTCATCGTGACGCCGGACAACGTGCTGACCATCATCGGCAACGGCAAGATCTTCGGCGACACGATCCAGAACTTCTCGGTGCTGCCCGTGCGCCGCGTCGAGCGCGTCGCGCAGCTCGCCAATGGCGTCGATGCGATCGAGGCGATCACGCGCCTCAAGGCGGCGATCGCCAACATCCCGAACGTCTCGACCGCGATGCCTCCCGAGGTGAACCTGCTCGACATCAAGCTCGAGGGGCCGCAGATCGCGGTCCGCCCATACACCCACACCGATCACTACTGGCAGGTCTATTTCGACACCAACGAAGCGATCGTGCGGGTGTGCAAGGAGGCGGGCTGGCCGGTTCCCTCGGCGCTGCACGTGGTCAAGATGCCCTGAGCGGCAGCTCGCCTCAGAAACCGATCGACACCCCCAGCAGGGCCTCGGCCTGCACCAGCGATTGGCCGCGGATCGAGACGACGCAGCCGCCCGAGCAGAAGAACTGGCCGCTCGAGTTGATGAGGGTCCAGTAGCCGCGCAGCTCGCCGCGCAACGCGACGTTGCGGGCGAGCGGCCACTGCCAGCCGACGCCGGCGTTGGCCGACGGCCGCAGCTCGTCGGAGAGGCCGCCGAGCCCGGGCGAGAAGAGCGTCGCGCCGAGCCCGCCGACGACGTAGCCGCCTCCCTGGCGTGCGTCGCCCTCGAGGAAGGCCCTGCCGCCGAGGTGCAGGTAGTGGACGGTGACGTCGACGTCGGCCGACTGGCCGAAAGCCTTGCCCGGCAGGGCGCTGCGCTGGAACGAATAGAAGAGCTGCGCCTGGCGACCGTCGTCGAGCAGCCAGTCGACGCTGGCCGAGGCCGCGGCGCCGTTCTTGAGCTTGAAGGTGCTGCCGTTGCCGCTGGCGTCCTCGAACCCGCCGCCGCCGCGCGCGCCGCCGTACAGCGTCAGCGTCGTCTGGGCGCTCGCGGCCGCAGCCGACACGACGAGCCCCGCGACGAGCGCGCCGCGGACGACGAGCGCGGCGCAGGCAGCCGGGCACCGCGCCGTCCCAGGAACGAGCGTCGCGGCCGGTGATGACGTCACGTTCATCGCGGCGGTGCCCGTCATGATCGGCAGCTCGACCACTGCCGGGTGTAGCTCGCGGCCGGCTGCACGACGACGGTCGTTCCGCTCGGCTTGCGAACCCCGCTGCCCGTCTCGAGCTGGAGCTTCATCGCGTACTTCTCGAAGAAGGCGTCGAACATCTCGCCGCCTCGCGTGCCCACCGCGTGCAACTGGTCGGTGGCCGCGTCCCACTCGAGCACCACGGCAGCGAGCGGCTGCGGCGCCGGGCCGTCGATCACGCGCGCGCCTTGCGCCGGGTCGTAGCGCGAGTTGTCGCCGCAGCAGTGGATCACGTGCAACGGCTCGCCCGGCCCGCCGCCGCGCAGGCCGATGAAGCTAATCACCTTCGTGGGATAAACCAGCTTGTGCGTGCAGATGGCGGAGAACGCGACGATCGAGCTGTTCGGCCCGACGCCTCCCGGCGCCCCGTACCGCTGCTTGTCCTCGCGGACCAGCTCGGCCGGCCTGACCTCGTGATCGAAGGCGATCAGGAACACCGGCGCCGCCGTGTACGGGTAGTTGAACAGGAACGCTTCGCCGGTCCTGAGCTGGCGCGCCGACCAGGGACGCCCGCCCGGATCGACGAGCAGCGACCGCGGGTAGCGCTGCTCCGTGCCGGCGGCGATGGCCGGCAGCGTGCCCGAGGTCAGCCACGCGCCGGCGACGCAGGCAGCCTGGCGCATCAGGTCGCGGCGGCGCACATCGTCGGGAGTCGGCTGCACACGACGAACGTACACCAGCTGCCAAATCCCGGCAATCCGGTCGAAAGCTGCCGATCGGCGAGGCTGCCGCTGCGGATCGCGGAAACTGCAAGCGGCACGGTGAACCTTCGGAAGAACCCCATGGACTCTCGCTCCGGGCCGATGCGCTCGGCCGTCTTCGTGCTGGCCGCGTTGCTCGGCGCCTGCACGACGATCGAGCCTGGCGGCGCCTGGGACCACGTGCTGCAGGGCGATAGCGTGGTGATGCTCGGCGAGGTCCACGACAACGCCCGGCAGCACGAGGCGAGGCTGGCCGCCCTGCAGCGTGCGTTCGCCACGGGATGGCGGCCGGCGATCGCGATGGAGCAGTTCGACCGCGGACTTCAGGCGGACCTCGATCGCGCGCGGCGCGAGCGCCCGCACGATGCGCAGCACGTGATCGACGCGGCCGCGCCGCAGGCAAGCCGTGCCGGCGGCGGGTGGAACTGGGACTTCTACAGACCGTTCGTCGAGCTGGCCTTGCGCTACGACGTGCCGTTGATCGCCGCGAACCTGTCGAACGCCGATGCCGTGAAGATCGTGCGCGGCGGATATTCGGCAGTGTTCAGCGAGACGGAGATCGCAGCGCTCGGACTCGACGTGCCGGTGGCGTCCGACCTGCAGGCGGCGCAGGAAGCCGAGATCGACAGCGGCCACTGCCACGCGCTGCCCCGATCGATGTGGCCGCGCATGGCGCAAGCGCAGTTCGCCCGCGACGCCGTCATGGCCGAGCTGCTGCGGCGGGCTGCCCGCCGCGGCGCCGTCGTCCTGCTTGCCGGCAACGGACACGTGCGCCGTGACATGGGCGTGCCGCGCTGGCTCGAGTCGGTGAAGGGCAGGCTATTCGCCGTCGGCTACCTCGAGATCACCGACGACTCGACGCCGGTCAGCGCCTTCGATGCGGTGGTGCGGACGCCGGCGGCCGACCGCGCCGACCCGTGTGCGGAATTCAAGAGGCGCGCTGCGAAGCGCTGACGCCAGGCGTGCTGCTGTCGCAGCAGATCGATGCGGCCAAGACAGTTCGTTCGCCTGATCGCCGTCCTCGCGCTGCTCGTCGATTCGGAAGCCTCCGATCGGTCGCCACGCAATGCTCGTGGGATCTAATGCGGTATCGACGACGGGGGCTCCCTCCTTCATCGCATCGGACCCGCCGACGACGCGCGTTGGGCGCACGGCACCACCACGACCTCATGATCCTCCTCGACCCCCTGGCCCGCCCGGTGATCGGCCATCGAGGGAACCGCGCGTTCGCGCCCGAGAACACGATCGCGTCGTTCCAGGAGGCGGTCGCCCTCGGCGTCGATGCCCTCGAGTTCGATCTGCGCGTTTCGCGCGACGGCGAACTGATGGTGTTTCACGATGCCACGCTCGAGCGCACCACCGACGCCTCGGGTGCGCTCGCCGACCGCACCGCCGCGGAACTCGGCCGCCTCGATGCCGGCGCGAACTTCACGCCCGACGGCGGCTGCACCTTTCCCTGGCGAGGCCGCGGCGTGACGGTGTCGACCTTCGACGAGGTGGTCGAGTCGCTGCCCCCCGCGCTGCCGTTCATCGTCGAACTGAAGACGCCGGCGGCGACCGAGCTCGTGCGGGCCGCGATCGCGCGGCACCGGCTCGCCGGGCGCGTCATCGTCGCCGGCTTCGACCCCGCGGCGACGCGGCCGCTGCGCGGCGCCGGCTTCGCGCTCGGCGCGAGCACCCCCGACGTCGCACGGCTCGTGCTGCCGGCGCTGCTGGGTCGGCGTCTCGCCGCGCCACCGTTCGAGGCGCTCTGCATCCCGCCGCGCTGGAACCACATCCCGGTGCCGATCGCCGCGTTCGCGCGCGCCCTGCGCGGCAGCGGGACGGTGATCCATGTCTGGACCATCAACGACCCGGCCGCCGCGATCGCGCTCTGGAACGTGGGCGTCCAGGGAATCCTCAGCGACGACCCGGCGGCGATGCTCGCGGCCCGACCCGCCGCCGGCGTCGCCTGACCCGGCCCGGCGCGCACGCGGCGCTCGCTGCGGGCCGGCCGTCGCGGGCAGCGACGGCGCGCCTCCCCTTGTTTGCGCCAGCGCAAGAAAAGCACCGATTGGCGCCTCCGGGTCGCCTGAGCGGCGACAGTGCGCTCGCCAGTCGCCTAAGATGCTGCGGCGCAGCATTGGACGGAGGCTCCATGGATTTCTCGAAAAGAGTTGCAGTCATCACGGGCGGGGGAAGCGGCATCGGCCGGGCGGTCGCGGCCGCGATGGCCTCGCGCGGGGTGGCCGCGGTGGCGCTCGTCGACGTGAGCGAGGCGATCGAGGACGTCGCCTCGAAGCTCAACGCCGAAGCCGGGCGCACGTTTGCGATTCCGTTTCAGGGCGACACGACCGACGAGCGGTTCCGCGCCTCGGTCTTCGATGCCATCAGCGGCAAGTACGGCGCCGTGTCGCTGTGCGTGCCGGCCGCCGGCATCACCCGCGACGACCTGGCCGTGCGCATCGACAAGGCGACGGGCAAGGCCCGGATCTATCCGCTCGCGCAGTTCAAGCTCGTCGTCGACGTCAACCTCATCGCCCCCGTGTACTGGGCGCTGGAGATGATCGGCCGAATCGCCGAGGGACGCGCTGCCAAGGGCCTGAAGCGATGGGTGCCCGACGAAGGCGTGCAGGGCTCGGTCGTGTTCATCGGCTCGATCTCGTCGCAAGGCAACCGAGGCCAGATCTCGTACGCGAGCACCAAGGCCGGTCTCGAGGGCGCGGCGGCGACGATCATGAAGGAAGCGATGTACTACGGCGTGCGCTGCAGTGTCATTCACCCCGGCTTCACCGACACGCCGATGGTCCAGGCGATGGGAGTCGACTACGTCGCCAAGAACATCCTGCCGTTCACGCAGCTCGGCCGTCTCATCGCGCCGGCCGAGATCGCCGACGCGATCTGCTTCATGCTCGCCAACTCCGCCGTGAGCGGCGAGCTGTGGGTCGACGCCGGATGGCACGCGCCGGCGTAGGCCGGCAAGAACCGCCCACCGAAGACGTTCACGCAACGCGGGGACTTGCAGTCATGACCAAGCCAGGCAGATCCACCACCGAGGACATCGACCGCGATTTCCGCGCGCAGGTGGCCCAGATGACCGCCGGACTCGCTCCGACGGCGTTCGCCACCGCGTGGGCGGACTGGGCCATGCACCTGGCGCTGTCGCCGGCCAAGCGGGGCGAACTGCACCGGCACGCCATCGAGCGCGCCCAGGACACCTGGGCCTTCGCGCTTCAGGCGTTGTCCGGTGCGCCGGTCTCGCCCGCAGAGCACTTCGACGGCGACCCCGATCGACGCTTCCAGGCCGAGGCGTGGTCGCAGTTTCCCTTCAACGTCTACGCGCGCGCCTACCAGAACAGCCTGGCGCTGACGAACGAAGCCGTTCGCGACGTCGGCGGTGTCACGGACTACCACGCCCAGCTGCTGGAGTTCGCGGCCCGCATGCTGCTCGACGCGGCGTCGCCCTCGAATTACCTGGCGTCGAATCCCGAAGTGCTGGCGGCGACCCAGTCGGAGAACGGCCAGAACCTGGTGCGCGGCTTCGAGCACGTCGTCGAAGACCTGACCCGGACGCTGAACGGCAGCGCGCCCGCAGGCGTCGAGGAATTCGAGGTCGGCAAGACCGTCGCCGTGACGCCGGGCAAGGTCGTGTTCCGCAACGATCTGATCGAGCTGATCCAGTACGAGCCGGCGACCAAGACGGTCTACGCCGAGCCGGTGCTGATCGTGCCGGCGTGGATCATGAAGTACTACATCCTCGACCTGAGCCCCCGCAACTCGCTCGTGAAGTACCTGGTCGAGCAGGGACACACCGTGTTCATGATGTCGTGGAAGAACCCCGACCAAGCGGACCGCGACATCGGCATGGACGACTACGTCGACCAAGGGTTTCGCGCGGCGCTCGACGCCGTCGCCGCCATCGTTCCCAAGCAGAGGATCCACGGCGTCGGCTACTGCATCGGCGGGACGCTGCTCGCGATCGGCGCCGCGGCGCTCGCTCGCGACGGCGACAGGCGGCTGGCCTCGATGACCGTCTTCGCCGCGCAGACCGATTTCTCGGAGCCCGGCGAGCTGGCGTTCTTCATCAACCCGAGCCAGCTGGCGATGCTCGAAGCGACGATGCACCGCAAGGGGGTCCTCGAGAGCAGGCAGATGGGCGGGGCGTTCGCCATGCTGCGTGCGCAGGACCTCGTGTGGCGGCCGATCGTCGACCACTACCTGAAGGGCCAGCGCGATCGCATGATCGATCTGATGGCCTGGAACGCCGACGGCACGCGCATGCCCTGGCGCATGCACACGGAGTACCTCTATCGGCTCTACCTCGACAACGAGCTCGCCACCAACCGCTTTCCGGTCGGCGGCAAGCTGATCCGGCTCTCCGACATCAGCGTGCCGATGTTCGTCGTCGGCACCGAGGCAGATCACGTCGCGCCGTGGAAGTCGGTCTACAAGGTCGACAACCTCGTCCGATCGGACGACCTCACGTTCCTCCTCACGTCCGGCGGCCACAACGCCGGGATCGTCGCCGGCCCCGTTCATCCGAGGCGTCACTACCGCGTCCGCACGCGCCGGCTCGCCGACCCGCATCTCGCACCGGAGGACTGGATCGAGGCGGCGACGAAGCACGACGGCTCGTGGTGGCCGGCATGGCAGGCCTGGCTCGCGGCGCATTCGAGCGCCAAGACGAAGCCGGCCGCGACAGGCGCTCCGCGCGCGGGCTACCGCGTCATCGAAGACGCTCCCGGGCAATACGTGCGGCAGCGCTGAGTCGGCGCCGCCGGGGGTGTCGCAGGCCGGCCTCGCCTGCGATTGAAGCTACATTCGAATCCCCTTTCTCGGAGCTCGCGATGCCGATCCAGCGACGGTGCCAACGACATTCGCCCGACCGCACCCCTGGCGCATCGATGCAGGCCTCGACCGCAATACAGCGGCGTCCGTTTCCCCGGCTCGAGCTGGCGCTGGCGATCGCGCTGGCGACGACCGCAAGCGCCGCCCTCGCGCAGCCTGCCGCACCGGGTCAGGTCTCGTGGTCGGCGTCGCTGACGGGCATCGGCCAGCTCGACGCGGGGCTCGACCAGGGCGGCAACTTCAGCTGGAACGGCGTGGTCGCGCAAGGCGGCGTGAGCCGCCAGTTCACGCCCGACTTCTCGGCAGGCCTCTCGCTGCGCTACGTCCAAGAGCGCTGGCAGTTCGACACGCCGTCGGCGCTCGGCACCGTCGCGCCGTGGGGTCACATCAACCGGCCGGCGGTCGGATTCAGGATCGCGCAGCGGATCACGCCGCAGCTCGGTGTCTTCATCGCTCCCGAGCTGGAATGGAGCTACGAGTCGGGCGCCAGCGCCAGCGATGCGAAGAGCTTCGGCGCGGTCTTCGGTGCCACCCAGTTCTTCTCGCCGACCCTCGTGCTCGGCATCGGCGCGGGCGTCTTTCGCCAGATCGACAAGACGCGGTTCTTTCCGCTTCTCATCGTCAATTGGCAGATCGACGACCAGTGGCGCCTGAGCAATCCGTTCCAGGCCGGGCCGGCCGGTGGGGCCGGGCTCGAGCTGGTTCGCGCGCTCGGCTCGCAGTGGGAGCTCGCCGCCGGTGCCTCCGTCCGCGACTATCGGTTCCGGCTCCGCCACTACGGCCCCACCCCCGACGGCCTCGGCCGCAACCAGGGCGTGCCGGTGTTCGCGCGCCTGACGCGCCAGCTCGGAACGCAAGGTCGCGTCGACCTCTACGCGGGGGCGGTCACCGGCGGAAAGCTGCGCGTGCTCGATCCCAGTGGCGCGACCGTGTCGTCGTCGAGCTATCGACCGGCGCCTCTGCTGGCAGCGTCGGCCACGCTCAGCTTCTAAAGCGGGAAGACGGCGGCCACGCGCCGCCCTGCCCTGCCGACGCCACGGCACCGACGGCATACTGTTCGATCCAGCATCTTGCCGATCGCCAACTCGCTCGCGCTCGGCTGGGGAGGCCACATTGAGTAGCGCAGAAGGGCCGGGCAAGGAGTCCAGCGAGCCGGCCGGCCGGTCGGCCGACGCGGGCTGGGACCACAGCGAGCGCCGCAGCACCCTGGCGGCGCTGCGCACGCGCGAGCAGCAGTACCGCGCGATCTTCGACGGCAGCATCGACGGGATGGTGCTGTGGGACGAAGACCTGCGCGTCGTCGACGTCAACGAGGCGTTCGTCCGCATGACCGGCCTGCACCGCGACGAG
>DATIDZ010000196.1:0-5574 GCA_035456045.1 Caldimonas sp. | reverse complement strand
AAGGACGGCGAGCGCTACTTCGCGCTGGTGAAGGTCGACAAGATCAACGACCTCTCGCCCGAGGAGAGCAAGCACAAGATCATGTTCGAGAACCTGACGCCGCTCTTCCCGAAGGAGCAGTTCAAGCTCGAGCGCGACATCAAGAACGAAGAGAACATCACGAGCCGGATCGTCGACCTGATCGCGCCGATCGGCAAAGGCCAGCGCGCCCTCCTCGTCTCGGCGCCCAAGAGCGGCAAGACGGTGATGATGCAGAACCTCGCGCACGCCCTGATCGCCAACTATCCCGAGGTCTACCTGATCGTCCTGCTCGTCGACGAGCGGCCCGAGGAAGTGACCGAGATGCAGCGCACGGTGCGCGGCGAGGTCATCAGCTCGACCTTCGACGAGCCGGCGGCGCGCCACGTCCAGGTCGCCGAGATGGTGATCGAGCGCGCCAAGCGCCTGGTCGAGATGAAGAAGGACGTGGTCATCCTGCTCGACTCGATCACGCGGCTCGCCCGGGCCTACAACAATGTGCTGCCGTCGTCGGGCAAGGTGCTGACCGGCGGCGTCGACGCCAACGCGCTGCAGCGGCCCAAGCGCTTCTTCGGCGCGGCGCGCAACATCGAGGAAGGCGGCTCGCTCACCATCATCGGCACGGCGCTGGTCGAGACCGGCAGCCGGATGGACGAAGTGATCTACGAGGAGTTCAAGGGCACCGGCAACTGCGAGATCCATCTCGACCGGCGGATGTCCGAGAAGCGCGTCTATCCGTCGATCCTGCTCAACAAGTCGGGAACGCGGCGCGAGGAACTGCTGCTCAAGCCCGAGATCCTGCAGAAGAGCTGGATCCTGAGAAAGCTCCTGTACTCGATGGACGAGATCGAGGCGATGGAGTTCATCCTCGAGAAGATGAAGGCGACCAAGAACAACCTCGACTTCTTCGACATGATGCGCAGGGGCGGGTAGCGCCGGGGCGCGCTCCCCGGCTACAATCGTCGGTTCTTCGGAAAGTGCGCCCCTGAGCGGTTTCAGGGTGGCGTGGCTCCCGGCACTCAAGCAAAGGCATCCCGTGAAAGAAGGCATCCACCCCGCGTATCGCGAAGTCTGCTTCGTCGATCTCTCCAACGGCTTCAAGTTCGTCACCCGCTCGTGCGCGCAGACGCGCGAGACGATCAAGATGGACGACGGCAAGGAGCTTCCGCTCTACAAGCTCGAGACCACGAGCGAGTCGCATCCCTTCTACACCGGCACCCAGAAGAGCGTCGATTCGCTCGGCGGCCGGGTCGAGAAGTTCCGCAACAAGTTTGCCCACCTCGGCGCCAAGAAGTAAGGCACCGGATTCGCGTCCTCCTGAAAAGGCAGCTTCGGCTGCCTTTTTTGCGCGCAACGCGCGAGCAACAAAGGCGCGCGGTGCTTGCTGCATCATTCGCCGTCGCCACGACCGCCGCTGCGTGAACTCCCCCAACCCCGCCCTCGTCAGCCAGCGCGAAGCCGAGCCGCTGCCGCGGCTCGCGCTTTTCACCCTGAGCGCTGCTTACGTCCTGCCCGGGCTGTTCGGGCGTGACCCGTGGAAGAGCGCCGACATCACGGCATTCGGCTACATCGTCAACATCGCGCAGGGAAAGACGTCCTGGCTGACGCCGACGGTCGGCGGCCTGCCGGCCGACGGGGCGCTCCTGCCGTACTGGATCGGCGCGGTATTCGTCCGCCTGCTGAGCCCGATGGTCGATCCCGCGCTCGCGGCGCGGATCCCCTTCGCGCTGCTGCTCGGGCTCGCCCTCGCCCTCACGTGGTACGCCGCCTATCACCTCGCGCGCTCCGACTCCGCGCTGCCCCTGCCGTTCGCCTTCGGCGGCGAGGCCGAGCCCGTCGACTATGCGAGGGCCATCGCCGACGGCGCGCTGCTTGCGCTCATCGCGTCGCTGGGCCTGCTTCAGCTCGGCCATGAAACGACGCCGGAGCTCGTCCAGCTCGTCGCCGTCGCCCTCTACCTGTACGGTCTCGCCGCCGCGCCGCATCACACCCTCAAGGCAGCACCCATCGCAGCGCTCGCGATCGTCGCCCTCGCGGCCAGCGGCGCGCCGAGCATCGCCATGCTGCTTGCCGCCATCGGCGCGGTGGCGCTGTCGATCGGGCGCCGCGCCGCGGCCTGGCGCGACATCGTCTGGCTTGGCGTGGGCGCCCTGCTCGGCGCCCTCGCGGCGACCTTGCTCGGCGCCTGGGCCAACCGGCTCGGCAGCTACGGCGGCACTGCGCAGGTCGTCGGCCTCGTGCGCCAGATCGCCTGGTTCGCGTGGCCGGCGTGGCTGCTCGCGCTGTGGACGCTGTGGCAATGGCGCCGCCGCCTGACGAGCCGGCACATCGTCGTGCCGCTCGCGGTCGCGACGACGCTGCTCGCCGTCTGGGTGGCGATGGCCGGCAGCGACCGCGCGCTCATGCTCGCCCTGCCCGCCCTGGCCGTCCTTGCCGCGTTCGCCTTGCCGACGCTCAGGCGCAGCGCCGCCGCAGCGATCGACTGGTTCTCGGTCTTCTTCTTCACGATCGCCGTGGCGACGGGCTGGGTGTTCTACGTCGCGATGCAGACCGGCACGCCGGCCAAGCTCGCCGCCAACGTTGCCAAGCTGTCGCCCGCCTACCCGAACACCTTCTCGGCCCTCGCCCTGACGCTGGCGCTGGCCGGAACGCTCGCCTGGCTCTGGCTGGTGCGCTGGCGCACCGGCCGCCATCGCCACCCGCTGTGGAAGAGCCTGGTCCTGCCGGCTGGCGGTGTCAGCATCTGCTGGCTGCTCGTCATGACCCTGCTGTTGCCGCCGCTCGACAACGCGCGCAGCTACCGCTCGATGGTGCTGCGCATCGCGCAACAGGTCCCCGCCGGCGCGTGCATCGCTGCTCCGGGGATGACGCGTGCGCAGGTGGTCGCCCTCGAGTACTTCGGCGGGTATCGCGTCGAGGCGACCGCGAGCGCCACCGACACCCGCTGCGACTTCCTCATGCTGACGCGGACGCCGAAGCTGCCTGCCGCACCGTGGCAATTCATCGCGCGCGAGCGTCGCCTGCGCAGCGACGACGACGTCACCGACATCTATCGTCGGGTCGGCGCCGGCTGAACGCGGCGGGCCGTCACGACGTCGTCAGCCGCGGCCCGGCATCGGCGCCCGCCGCATCGTGCGCGAGCGACGGCAGGCGCACCCGCAGCGCGGGCAGGACGAGCCGGAAGGTCGAGCCTTTCCCCGGCTCGCTGTCGATGTCGAGCTCGCCCCCGTGGCGCTGCATGACGTGCTTGACGATCGCCAGGCCGAGCCCGGTGCCGCCCGACTCGCGCGAGCGACCGCCGTCGACGCGATAGAAGCGCTCGGTCAGGCGTGACAGGTGCACGCGCGCGATCCCGGGGCCGCTGTCGACGACGGCGATCTCGCCGCGGCCGTGGTCGCCGATCCGCCAGGTGATGTCGATGCGGCCGCCGTCGGGCGTGTAGCGGATCGCGTTGCCGACGAGGTTGCCGAGGGCGCTCTGCAGTTCGCTCTCGGCGCCGGCGATCTCGGCGCCATCGGTGCCGCCGAAGGCGATGGCGTGTCGACCTGCCGAAAGCGCTCGCGCCTCGGCCTCGACGTGGCCGAACAGCGCCCCCACCGCCACCCAGCGGTCCGCTCCCGGGCGCGGGCTGCCCTCGAGCCGCGCGAGCACGAGCAGGTCCGTGACGAGGTGACCCATGCGCTCGGCCTGCTGTGCCATCAGCGTGATCACGCGCTTCTGCTCGGCCTGGTCGAGCGGCAGGTTGCGCAGGGTGTCCAGGAATCCCGACAGCACCGTCAGGGGCGTGCGGATCTCGTGCGAGACGTTGGCGACGAAGTCGCGCCGCATCGCATCGGCGCGCTCGCGCTCGGTGAGGTCCTGCGACAGCACGATCTTCAGGTCGCCGTCGTAGCGCCGGATCGTCACCTGCAGCGTGCCCGGGCCGCGCGCCGGGTGGAAGGTGATCGGCTCGTCGAACTGGCCGGCCTGCAGGTAGGCGACGAACGCGGGGGAGCGGATCAGGTTCGTGACGCGCTGGCGGCGATCGCGTTGCGGGTCGAGGCCGAAGTGATCAGCGGCGCGCGAGTTGCACCACTCGATCTGATCGCCCGCGTCGAGGAGCAGGACGCCGTTCGGCGACGCTTCCATGGCCGCGACGAACTGCGCGAGGCGCAGGCGCTCGGCCTCGGCCGTTCGCGCCAGGCCGCGCAGGCTGCGCTCGATGCGATAGCCGATCTCGCCCCAGACGCCGGCGTCGCGCGGCGCCGGCGTGTCCTGCGCGCCGCGCAGCCAGCGCAGCAGGCGCCAGCCGCGCAGGGCGTCGAAGGCGACGACGGCGGCGAATCCGAGCAAGCCGCCGGCCAGTCCGCCGACCAGAGGCCCGGCCTCTCCTCCGAACAGGCTGCCGACGAGGACGCCGGCGAGCATCGCCGACAGGCCGACGCCCAGTCGAGGCAGCAATCCGTTCATCGCCGCCGCGCCCGGATCAGACGGAGACCGTCCGCGGCCGCGCCAGCCGATAGCCCGCGCCGCGCACCGTCTCGATCATGTGCTGGCAGTCGACCGGCGCCAGGGTCTCCCGCAAGCGCTTGATGTGCACGTCGACCGTCCGCTCCTCGATGAAGACGTGATCGCCCCAGACCCGGTCGAGCAGCTGTGTGCGGCTGTGCACGCGCTCGGGATGCGTCATGAGGAAGTGCAGCAGCTTGAACTCGGTCGCGCCGATCCTGACCTCGCGACCGCCTCCCGTGACGCGGCGCGTCGCCGGGTCGAGCTTGAGAGCGCCGACCTCGACCGCCGCGTCGAGGGCATCGGGCGACTGGCGTCGGAGCAGCGAGCGGATGCGCGCGAGCAGCTCGTTCGCCGAAAACGGCTTGGTCAGGTAATCGTCGGCACCGGCGTCGAGGCCCGAGACCTTGTCGGCCTCCTCGGAACGCGCCGTCAGCATGATCACCGGCAGCGCCCGCGTCCTCGGCGCGGCTCGCCACTGGCGGACCAGGGCATGGCCGCTCCGGCCGGGCAGCATCCAGTCGAGGACCACCAGGGCCGGGAGGATGCCGTCGACGGCCTGCTGAGCGGCCTCGGCATCGCCGGCCACGGTGACCTCGAAGCCGGCATGGCGCAGGTTGATCGCGACCAGCTCGGCGATCGCCGGCTCGTCCTCGACGACCAGGACTCGGGTCATCTGTCCTGGCTCCTCTCAGCGGACCATCGTCTCGACCATTCCCACCGGATTGTGGCGAACGTCGGTCCCCTTGACGATGTAGATGATCTGCTCGGCGAGGTTCTTGGCGTGGTCGCCGACGCGCTCGATCGCCTTGGCGACGAAGATCAGGTCGATGCTCGACGAGATCGTCCGCGCGTCCTCCATCATGAACGTGATGAGCTTGCGCAGCAGTCCCTCGAACTCCTGGTCGATCAGGTCGTCCTTCTTCAGCACCTCGACCGCACGCTCGACGTCGAGGCGGGCGAAGGCGTCGAGCGCCTTGCGCAGCTGCGAGACGGCGAGCTCGGCCTCGTAGGCGAGGTCGTTGACCGGCAGGCGCATCCGGGTCGAGACGCCCGAGTTCACGATCC
>DATIDZ010000195.1:0-2477 GCA_035456045.1 Caldimonas sp. | reverse complement strand
AGATCGGTGCCAACCCGGGACCGAACTGGTCGAGCTTCAGCGCGTGCATGAGGGCGACGAAGCGTGGCGCCGTCCGCAAGTTCGCCAGGCGCGGGTCGTCCTTCAGGAAGACCAGGCGCGTGTCGTGCGCACGGAAGGCCTGGTCGAGCGCGTCGAGCGCGAGGTCGATGTCGCCCAGAGCGGCATACACCGTCGCGATCGAGGACGGCGACACGTAGCGCGACTTCGCCAGGGCGAGCAACTGGTTCAGGATCTCGCGCGCCTCTTCGCGCTCGCCGACGCGGGCCAGGTGCGATCCGAGCAGCGCCAGCGGCCGGGTCGTGCCATCGGCGAGGACCACGCCGCGCCGCAGCTCGGCGATGGCTTTGTCGGTCTTGTGATCCGCAAGATCGAGAAGGGCCTGCGTGCAGTGGGCGAGCCAGAAGCCGGGAGCGATGTCGAGGGCACGGTTCAGTCGGCTCCGTGCTTCATCGCGCCGGCCCGCCTCGAGGAGGTAGGCCGCCTCGAGGGTGTTGTACACGGGTGACATCGGGTCGAGCTCGCGGGTCGTGCGCATCTGCGCAAAGCCTTCCTCGACGCGGCCTTGGTTGAGCAGCAGGCCGGCCAGGCCGAAGCGGGCCGTGACCACGTTCGGATTGAGTGCGAGCGCGCGCCGGAACCCGCGCTCGGCCCCGGCCCAGTCGAAGTCGAACCAATAGAGCTTGAATGCCTGCTCGGCACGCGCTTCGGCCAGATCCGGGACCACCGCGAGGGCGTGCCGGATCGCCTCGTCCGCCGGCTCGAAGACGTCCGAGGGTCTGGCATCGGTGCCGAACAGCGTCCGCCGATGGGTTTCGGCCAGCCCGGCCCAGGCCAAGGCATAGCCGGGATCGATGTCGAGCGCCTGGCGGTACAGCGCCATGCTCTTGCGCAGGCCGTCGGCGCGCATGTCCTGCGCGTACCGACCGGCGGCCAGATAGAGCTGGTAGGCGTCGGTATTGCGTGTTCCGCCGAGACCCGACACCGGCAGCGCGCCGGCGAAGGCTTCGAGGCTCGGGGCGAGCACCTTCGCGACGCGCGCGGAGATCGCGTCCTGCACCTCGAAGACGCCGTTGAACTTCTCGTCGAAGGTGCCGGTCCAGGCGGCGACCCCGTCGGCGCTGCGCAGCAGCCGCGCGGTGACGCGCAGCTGGTCGCCGCGTCGCTGCAGCGAGCCGTCGACGATCCACGCGACGTCGAGCTCGCGCGCCGCGCGCATCGGGTCCTGTTCGGTGCTCGCGTAGCGGCGCACCGAGCCGACCGAGCGAACGACCAGGCCGGGAACCGTGGACAGCCGGGCGATCAGGCTGTCGGCCATGCCGACTTCGAGCAGCTCGTCGCGCGCTTCGAACGCGAGGGGCTTGAACGGCAGCACGGCCAGCGTCGAGGGGGGCGCCGCGCTCGCGCGAAGCCCACGGCGCGACGCCCACAGCGCGGCCGCGCCCAGGCTCGCCGCCGCGGCGCCAAAGACTGTCAGGCGGAGCCAATGCCGCCTTGTCGATGCGGGCGCCGCCGCAGCGATCGTGGCGGACGCGAGCGGCGCTCCCACCTCGGACGAAGGAATCGGATCGCTGCGGGGCGACCCGTCGGTTGTCGTCGATGCGGCCGCGCCCGTCCCGAGCTGTTCGGGCAGCGCGGTCACTGTGGCGACGAACCTGAAGCCGCGCCGGGGCACGGTCTGGATGTAACGGCGGGCCGTGGGGTCGTCGGCGAGCGCTCGCCGCAGGCTCGAGACCACCTGGCTCAGGCTGTTCTCGTCGACCACCACGCCGGGCCACAGCGCCCGCATCAGGGCGTCCTTGTCGAGCAGCTCGCCCGCGTGCTCGACGAACAGCAGCAGCGCGTTGAACAGGCGCGGCGAGAGATTCAACGCGCTGCCGTCGCGACGGCGCACCTCCTGCTGCGCCGGCTCCAGCACGAAGTCACCGAACGCATAGCGGCGCGACGCAAGCTTGGCGAATTCAGCCATCTTTCAGGAACGTTTCAAGGCTCGGCGAATGACTTCGATGAACCTACCGTGCATTGTGCTGACGTCCGGCCGCTCGCGGAGCCGGATCCCGGAGGGCTGGACATGCAATCGTTCCACCATCGAGGCCTGCGGGCCGGGGCCCTTTCGCTCGTCTCCGCCATGCTCTGCGCATGCGGCGGCGACGACAGCCCGGCGCTCGACGCCGACGGCTGCACCGCGGCGCCCGCTGCGCCGGTCGACACGGCGGTCTGTCGCGGCAAGGCGAACTTCCACGACCGGACGCTGGCGGGCCTCGGGAGCAACGGCCGCGCCTGTTCCGACTGCCACATGGATTCGCAGAATTTCCAGCTGACCCCCGCCGCCGCGCAGGTGCGCTTCGCGCAGATGACCGCCTCGGGCGTCGACGACCCGCTCTTTCGCGCGATCGACGCCGACGACTTCCGCGTCAACGGGGCCGCAGCGCACGAATTCACCAACTTGACGCAAAACG
>DATIDZ010000194.1:0-5381 GCA_035456045.1 Caldimonas sp. | reverse complement strand
TCGAGCGGCGGCACGACCTCGGCGCAGCGCTCGATCGCATGAGGACAACGCGTCCGAAAGACGCAGCCCGATGGCGGCGCCAGCGGCGACGGCAGCTCGCCCGCAAGCGCGCTCCTTGCCGCGCGCGCGAGCGCCGTCTCGCCGCGCGCGGCGTCGACGCGCGGCGTGCTGGCGAGGAGCGCGCGCGTATAGGGATGGCGCGGCGTCGCGAACAGCGCGGCCTTCGGCGCGCGCTCCATGATGCGGCCGAGGTACATCACGACGACTTCGTCGGCGATCAGCTCGACGACGGCGAGGTTGTGCGAGATGAAGACGTAGGCCACGCCGGTGGATTCCTGCAGGTCCATCAGCAGGTTGAGCACCTGCGCCTGGATCGAGACGTCGAGCGCCGAGACCGGCTCGTCGGCCACGACCAGGCGCGGCTCGAGCATCAGCGCGCGCGCGATCGCGATGCGCTGGCGCTGGCCGCCGGAGAACATGTGCGGATAGCGCCGGTAGTGCTCGGGCGAGAGGCCGACCTTCGCCAGCATCGCCCGGCCCCGCGCTTCGCGCTCGCCGCGCCCGAGCGCCGTGTTGATCGCGAGCGGCTCCTCCAGCGTGAGGCCGATCTTCTTGCGCGGGTTGAGGCTCGCGAACGGGTTCTGGAACACCATCTGCACGGTCTTGCGAAGCGTGCGCCGCGTCGCCGCGTCGGCGCCCGCCGCATCGACGCCGCCGAGGAGGAGCGAGCCCGACGTCGGCACTTCGAGCATCGCGATCTGGCGCGCCAGCGTGCTCTTGCCGCATCCCGATTCGCCGACGACCGCGAGCGTGCGACCCGGCGCGAGCGCGAGCGAGACGTCCTCGAGCGCCCGGACGCTCGCCGGCGTGGCGAAGAGCCCGCTCGACACCGCGTAGTGCTTCGTCAGTGCGCGCGTTTCGAGCACCGGCACCGTCGTCATGGCCGCGGCTCCGCGCCGACCGGGAAGTAGCAGCGCGCCCGGCTGGCGCCGACGTCGAACAGCGGCGGCCGCAGCTCGCGGCAGCGCTCGCGCACGTAAGGGCAGCGGGGCGACAGCAGGCAGCCGGCGGGACGGTCGAAGGCGCCGGGAACGACGCCGGCCAGCGAGGCGAGCCGGCGCCGGCCGGCGTTGCGCTCGGGCAGAGAGGCGAGCAGCGCTTCGGTGTAGGGATGGCGTGGCCACGCGAACAGGTCCGCGGCGGCGGCGCTCTCGACGACCTGCCCGGCGTACATCACGAGCACGCGCTGCGCCACCTCGGCGACGACGCCGAGGTCGTGGGTGATGAGGACGAGCGCCATGCCGCGCTCGCGCTGCAGGCGCAGCAGCAGCGCGAGCATCTGCGCCTGCACCGTGACGTCGAGGGCGGTCGTCGGCTCGTCGGCGATCAGCAGCCGCGGGTTGCAGGCGATCGCCATCGCCAGCATGACGCGCTGGCTCATGCCGCCGGAGAGCTGGTGCGGAAACGCGTCGAGGCGGCGCTCGGGGTCCGGGATCTCGACGTCCTTCAGCAGCTGCAGCGCCCGGGCGCGCCGCGCCGCGCGCGATCCGCCTTCGTGCAGGCCGATCGTCTCCATCAGCTGGAAGGCGACCGTGAACGACGGGTTGAGGCTCGTCATCGGGTCCTGGAAGATCATCGCGATGTCGGCGCCGAGCAGGGCCCGGCGGTCGCGCTCGCGCATGGCCTGGAGGTCGCGGCCGGCGAACGCGAGGCGGTCCGCGCGGACGCGGCCGGGCGCGTCGACCAGGCCGAGCACGGCGAGGGCGGTGACGCTCTTCCCCGAACCGGATTCGCCGACGATGCCGACGACCTCGCCGGCGTCGATCGAGAAGCTGACGTCGCTCGCTGCCTGCAGGGCGGCGCCTGGTGCGCCGAACTCCACCGAGAGGCGCTCGACCTCGAGCAATGCCGGCGACTTGGCTGCGTTCACGTCTTCAGCCTCGGGTCGAGCGCATCGCGCAGGCCGTCGCCAGTATGGTTGAAGGCGAGGACGGTGACGAGGATCGCCAGGCCGGGCAGCGTGACGACCCACCACGCGCTCTGGATGAACTCGAGCGCGCTCGCCAGCATCGAGCCCCACTCGGGCGTCGGCGGCTGGGCGCCGAGGCCGAGGAAGCCCAGCGCGGCGGCATCGAGGATCGCCGACGAGAAGCCGAGCGTGGCCTGGACGATGAGCGGCGCCGCGCAGTTGGGCAGGACCGTGTCGAACATCAGGCGCGTGGTGCCGGCGCCGGCCACGCGCGACGCCTGCACGTACTCCTTGGCCAGCTCGCCGAGCACGGCACCGCGCGTCAGGCGAACGAAGTGGGGCAGCATGACGATCGCGATGGCGAACATCGCGTTCGCGAGGCCCGGGCCGAGCACGGCGACCACCGCCACCGCGAGGAGCAGGCTCGGCAGCGCGAGCATCACGTCCATCAGCCGCATGACGACGTACTCGGGCCAGCGGCCGCGGTGAAAGCCCGCGACGAGGCCGAGCAGGACGCCGAACGAGAGCGACAGGCCGACCGAGACCAGGCCGATGACGAGCGACAGGCGCGTGCCGTGGATGAGGCGCGAGAGGATGTCGCGGCCGACCGGGTCCGTGCCGAGCACGAAGGCGTGGCCGCCGATCGAAGTGAGCGACGGCGGCCGCAAGGTCGCGTCGCGGAACTGCTCGCTCGGGTCGTAGGGCGAGATGACGTCGGCGAAGAGCGCGCAGAAGACGAGCAGGCCGAGGACGGCCAGGCCGATCACCGCGCCCCGGTTGCGGCGGAAGTCGCGCCAGAGCTCGCGCGCCGGCGACGGCGGCGCGGCGGGCAAGGCCGCCGCGATCGGCGGTACCGCGCTCATGGTGGGGCGGGCCTCACGCGTGGCGGATCCTCGGATTGATCACGCCGTAGAGCACGTCGACCCACAGGTTGACGCCGATGATGATCGTCGCCGTGCACAGGATGCCGCCCTGCACCGCCGCGTAGTCGCGCCGGTGGATCGCCTCGACCAGCCACTTGCCGACGCCCGGCCAGGCGAAGATCGTCTCGGTCAGGATCGCGCCGGCGAAGAGCGTGCCGATCTGCAGGCCGATCGTCGTCACGACCGGGATCAGCGCGTTGCGCAAGGCGTGCACCGCCACCACGCGGATCCGCCCCGCGCCCTTGGCGCGCGCCGTCCGCACGTAGTCCTCGCGCAGCACCTCGAGCATCGACGAGCGCGTCATGCGCGCGATCACGGCGAGCGGAATGGTGCCGAGGGCGACCGCGGGCAGGACGAGGTGCGAGAGCGCGCTGCGGAATGCGCCGCGGTCGCCCGACAGCAGCGAGTCGAGCAGCATGAAGCCGGTGACTGCGGGGATGTCGTACTGGATCGCGAGCCGCCCCGAGACCGGTGTCCACCCGAGCCCGACCGAGAAGGTGAGGATCAGCAGCAGGCCCCACCAGAAGATCGGCATCGAGTAGCCGGTGAGCGAGGCGCCCATCACCGAGTAGTCCCAGACGGTGTTGCGCCGGACCGCGGCGACGATGCCCGCGGGAACGCCGACGACGAGCGCGAACAGCATCGCCGCGAGCGAGAGCTCGACCGTCGCCGGGAACCGCGCCGCGAACTCCGAGAACACCGGCTCGTGCGTGACGACCGAGATGCCGAGGTCGCCGTGCAGCGCGCGCCACACGTATTCGCCGTACTGCACCGGCAGCGGCCGGTCGAGGCCGAACTCGTGGATCAGCCGCTGGTAGCGTTCCGGCGTCATGCCGCGCTCGCCTGACAGCGCCTCGACCGGGTCGCCCGGAATGAGCCGGATCAGCGAGAAGACGAGCAGCGTGATGCCGAGGAAGGTGGGCAGCACGAGCGCGAAGCGCTTGATGACGAAGGCGAGCATCGCGTCGTTCAGCGCACCGCGCGGGCGCAGGAGCGTCCATTGCCAAAGCGGCGCCCCGCCCCGCGAACGCGGGGTGGCGACAGCGCCTCGCGAGGACAACGATCGTCGCCTCGGCGGCCGGCGCAGCGCGCCGCGCCCGACCCGGGATCCCTTCGATTGCCGAGGAGCAGGATCATGAACTGGAAGCTCTCGCGGCTCGCTGCCGCGCTGTCGATTCTTGCAGCCCCGTCGGCCTGGGCCGACGACCCCTTCTTCTTCAGCACGGGAGGCGTCACCAACGCGATCGGCATGGCGTCGCGTCCGGACGTCGGCGGCAAGACCGAGATCGAGGCCGCCGACGACTTCGTGACGACGGCGTCGACGACGCTCGCGTCGGCGACCTTCACCGGCCTCGTCACCTCGATCACCGGCACGTCGACGATCGGCGAGGTCGTCGTCGAGATCTACCGCGTCTTCCCGCTCGACTCGAACACGGTGCGCACGCCGAACGTGCCGACCCGCGCCAACTCGCCCTCCGACGTCGCGCTCGACTCCCGCTCGAGCAGCGTCGCCGGGGAGATGTCGTTCGCGACCGCGACCCTCGCCGCCACGTTCACGGCGTCGAACTCGGTGCTGAACGGCATCCACCCGTCGCCGAACCAGCTGACGATGGGCGAGGGCGCCGTGACCGGTCGCGAGGTGCAGTTCACCGTCAACTTCGCGAAGCCGCTCGTGCTGCCCGCCGACCACTACTTCTTCATTCCGCAGGTGCAGGTCACCGGCGGCGAGTTCTACTGGCTGAGCGGAACGCGGCCGATCGTCGCACCGGCCGGCACACCGTTCGCGCCCGACCTGCAGGCCTGGATGCGCAACGAAGCGCTCGACCCCGACTGGCTGCGCGCCGGCACCGACATCGTCGGCACCGGCACGTTCAACGGCGCCTTCACGCTCTCGGGCACCGTCGCCGCCGTGCCCGAGCCGGAGACGGGCGCGCTGATGCTGCTCGGCCTCGCGGCGGTCGGCGGCATCGGGCGCCGGCGCCGCGCCGCGGCTCCCGGGCGCTGAGCCCGTCCGGCCCGAGCGCGGCGGTCGCGCTCGGGCCGCGTCGCGTCACGGCCCGGTCATGTCCACCTTGTTGAAGAAGTGGTGGGCGGTCGCGTCCATCTTGTAGCCCGTCACTTCCTTTCGCACCGGATCGAAGCGCACCGAGTGCGCGATCGGGATCCACGGCGCTTCCTCGTGCGCGATCTCCTGCGCCTTGGCGTAGAAGCCGGCGCGGTCGGTCTGGCGCGTCGCAAGCTTGGCGTTCTGGACCAGCTTCTCGAAGCCGTCGTTGCACCAGCGCGAGACGTTGCCGCCGCCCTTGACGGCGGCGCAGCCGAGCAGCGGCACGAAGAAGTTGTCGGGATCGCCGTTGTCGCCCGACCAGCCGAACATCATCGCGTGCTGCTCGCCGGTCTTGCTGCGCTTCCTGTACTCGCCCCACTCGTAGGTGATGAGCTTGGTGCGGACGCCGACCTTCTCCCAGTCCTGCTGGATCAGCTCGGCC
>DATIDZ010000193.1:0-4469 GCA_035456045.1 Caldimonas sp. | reverse complement strand
CCTGGTGGGCGAGGATATCGCAGGGGACTCGCGCGGGGCCGCGCCGATCCGTGGAGGATTCGGCGGGCGCCCGATCGCGCCAGGCCGACGGGCCGGTGCGCGCGGGCCGGCACCGATCAGGGCGGTCGCGGCGTCGCGCGTGGCGCAGGCGCGCCACGGCGCACCGCGGTCAGGATGCCGCGCAGGATGTCGATTGGTGCCGGCGGGCAGCCCGGGACGACGATGTCGACCGGCACCGTGCTCGCGACGCCGCCGCAGGTGGCGTGGCCCGTGCCGAAGATGCCGCCGTCGCGGCCGCAGTCGCCGACCGCGACGACGAGCTTGGGCGCCGGCGTCGCCTCGTACGTGCGCTCCAGCGCCATCGCCATGTGGCGCGACACCGGGCCGGTCACGAGCAGCAGGTCGGCGTGGCGCGGGCTGGCGACGAAGCGGATGCCGAGCCCCTCGAGGTTGTAGTACGGGTTGTCGAGCGCCTGGATCTCGAGCTCGCAGCCGTTGCACGAGCCGGCATCGACCTCGCGAATGGCGAGCGCCCTGCCGAGGATGGCGAGCAGCTCGCGCTGGATGGTCTCGGCCTCGACCCGGAGCGCGTCGTCGCAGTCGGGCGGCGCTTCGCCGGGGATGCCGGTGCGGCCGATCTGGCGAAGGAGCTTCCACATGACGTCAGGGTTCGATCGGGGTTGCGCTGCTCACAGGTCGTGACCCGAGTAGCTGAGGTTGAACGACTTGTTGATCAGCGGGAAGTCGGGGACGATGTTGCCGATGACCGCGTGCTCGAGCACCGGCCAGTTCTGCCATGACGGATCGTGGCAGTGGCAGCGGCGGATGCGATGGCCTTGCGCCGCACCCTCGAGCTCGAGCGCGACGAAGACCTCGCCGCGCCAGCCTTCGACCCAGCCGGCGCCGATGCTCGGGCCGTCGCTGAGGCGGACCTCGATGCGATGCTCGCCGGAAGGCGCCGCTGCGACGATCGCGCGGATCAGCCGCAGCGACTCGAACAGCTCGGCGAAGCGAACCGCGACCCGCGCGGCGACGTCGCCGGCACGGTGCGTCGCGATCCTGGGCGCGAGGGTGTCGTAGGGCGACCAGGGACGGTCGGCGCGGAGGTCGGCGCGCTGCCCGCTCGCGCGTCCCGCGAGGCCGGTCAGGCCGAGCTGCGCGGCGAGCTCCGGCGCGACGCGGCCCGTGCCGACGAAGCGATCCTGCAGGCCCGCATGCTCGTCGTAGATCGAGCGAAGCTCGCGCACTTCGCGCTCGGTCGCGTCGCATTGCGCAGCGATCTTCGTCGCGCCGGCGGGGTCGAGGTCGACCGCGGTCCCGCCCGGCGCGATGCAGTCCATCGTCCAGCGGTGGCCGAAGACGTCTTTCGACGTGCGCAGCCAGTTCTCGCGCAGGCGCGAGAACTGCGCGAGCCCGAACACGAGCGCGGCGTCGTTGCCGAGCGCGCCGAGATCGCCGAGGTGGTTGGCGACGCGCTCGCGCTCGAGCAGGAGCGCGCGCAGCCAGCGCGCGCGCGGCGCGATCTCGACCCCGGCCGCGGACTCGAGCGCCATGCAGTAGGCCCACGCGTACGCGACGGTCGAGTCGCCCGACACGCGGCCGGCGAGGCGATGCGCGTCGAGCGGCGCGAGCTCGGTGAACCGCTTCTCGATGCCCTTGTGGGTGTAGCCGAGCCGCTCCTCGAGGCGCAGGACCTTCTCGCCGACGATCGAGAAGCGGAAGTGCCCGGGCTCGATGATTCCGGCGTGCACGGGGCCGACCGGGATCTCGTGGACGCCGTCGCCGGCGACCCGGACGAAGGCGTAGTCGACGACGCCGCGCGCTTCGCCGGCGCCGGCTTCCGGCCGGTGCTCGCGCAGGGGAAAGCGGTCGGCCGGCCAGGCGCCGTGGTCGAGCCACGGCCTCGTGTCGTCGGCGCCGACGGCGACGATGCCGAGCAGGTCGGCCGCTGCGCGCTGCATCCGCACGGCACACGGAAACTGCGCCGAGATGTCGGGGTACGACGGCGACTCGGCGGGCAACGCGAGCTCGAGCCACACCAGGCCGTCGGCGAGGGCATACGAGGCGCAGACGGCGAATCCGCCGCCGTCGTCCTGGCGCCGCTGGCTTCCCCACAGCGCGACGAGCCGCCCTGGCGCCGCCGCCACCGCGCGTGCCGCGGCCTGCCATTGCTCGGCGTCGACGGGCGCCCGCCACATCGGCAGCGGCGCCGCGATCCGCTCGAAGGCGAGCTCGAGTCCGGGGATCACTGCATCAGCCTCCGAGCATGCGCGCGGCCTGGGTGTACCAGCCGACCAGGTACGGCGGCACGTAGAGGCCGAGCATGAGGCCGAGCGCCAGGTGCGCGAACACCGGCAGGAGCGCGGGCGGATGCGCGAGCGGCTTGACGTTGGTCTCGCCGAACACCATCGGCAGGACGCGGCGGAACACGGACGCGAAGGCGACGCCGAGCGCGAGCAGGAGGATCGGCGTCGCCCACGGCTGCTCGCGCATCGCCGTCGTGAGGATGAGGAACTCGCTGGCGAACACGCCGAACGGCGGCATGCCCAGGATCGCCAGCGAGCCGAGCATCATTCCCCAGCCGACGGTCGGGCTCACCTTGATCAGGCCGCGGATGTCGCTCATGACCTGCGTTCCCGCCTTCTGGGTCGCGTGGCCGACGGCGAAGAAGATCGCCGACTTCGTGAGCGAGTGGACGGTCATGTGCAGGAGGCCGGCGAAATTCGCGATCGGGCCGCCGAGGCCGAACGCGAACGCGATCAGCCCCATGTGCTCGATCGACGAGTACGCGAACATCCGCTTGACGTCCTTCTGGCGCGAGAGGAAGAACGCGGCAACGACGACCGAGGCCAGGCCGAAGCCCATCAGGAGGCCGCCGGCGAGCGCGTTGTGGAGGGCGCCGTCGGTGAGCACCTTGCAGCGCAGCAGCGCATACATCGCGACGTTCAGGAGCAGCCCCGAGAGCACCGCCGAGACCGGCGTGGGCCCTTCGGCGTGCGCGTCGGGAAGCCAGTTGTGCAGCGGGACGAGGCCGACCTTGGTCCCGTAGCCGATGAACAGGAACGCGAACGCGAGCGTGATGATGTTGGGGTCGAGGCGGCCCTTCGCCAGGTCGAGATGCGTCCAGAGCAGCGCCCCGCCGTCGGCGCCGAAGATCTTCTCGGCCGCCATGTACAACAGCACCGTGCCGAACAGCGCGAGCGCGATGCCGACGCCGCAGAGGATGAAGTACTTCCACGCCGCCTCGAGGCTCGCCGCGGTGCGGTAGACGCTGACGAGAAGGACCGTCGTCAGGGTCGCGGCCTCCATCGCGACCCAGAGGATTCCCATGTTGTTGGTCGTCAGCGCGATCAGCATCGTGAAGCTGAACAGCTGGTACATGCTGTGGTAGAGCCGCATCCGCGCCGGCGTCATGTTGCCGTGGTCCTGCTCGATCCGCATGTAGGGGCGCGAGAAGATCGACGTCGTCAGGCCCACGAAGGCGGTGAGCGCGACGAGGAAGACGTTGAGCGGGTCGATGAAGAACTCCTCGTTCGCGGCCAGGATCGGCCCCGAGGAAACGACCCGGACCGTGAGCGCGCAGGCCGAGACGAACGTCGCCAGGCTGAAGGCGACGTTGATGTCGCGGGCGACGCCGCGATGGCCCGTGAAGGCGAGGACGCAGCTTCCCGCGAGCGGGAATCCCAGGACGAAGAAGAGCGCTTCCAAGCTCAGGTGTCCTTGAGCTTTTCGAGGTTGCGGATGTCGAGGCTGTCGAACTGCTCGCGGATCTGGAACATGAAGACGCCCAGGATCAGGATGCCGACCAGCACGTCGAGGGCGATGCCGAGCTCGACGACCATCGGCATGCCGTAGGTCGCGGACGTCGCCGCGAAGAACAGGCCGTTCTCCATCGACAGGAAGCCGATCACCTGCGGCACGGCCTTCGAGCGGATGATCATCATCGTGAAGGAGAGCAGGACGCACGCGAGCGCGATGCCGAGCGTGCCGCCCGCGATCGACGTCGAGAGCTTGGAGATCGGCAGGGCAAGGTTGAACGCGAAGATGACCAGGACGATGCCGATCAGCATCGTCGTCGGCACGTTGATCAGCGCCTCGACGTCCCAGCGGATGTCGAGGCGCTCGATGATCTTGTGCAGGAGCATCGGGATCAGCACCACCTTGAGCACGAACGTCAGCCCTGCCGAGAGGTATAGGTGCGGCTGATGCGTCACGTAGCCCACCACCGCGGTCGCGGCGACCAGCGCGACGCCCTGCATCGTGAACAGGTGGATCAGCGAGAGGATGCGGCGCTGCGACAGCATCGCGAACGCCAGCATCAGGATGATCGCGGCGAACAGGTTGATCAGCTGGGCCGCGAAGTGGCTCATCGTCAGACGCCGAGCAGGATGTGGACGAGCATGCCGATCACCGCGAGCACGAAGGCGGTGCCGAGGAACTCGGGGACGCGGAAGATCCGCATCTTCGCG
>DATIDZ010000192.1:0-6253 GCA_035456045.1 Caldimonas sp. | reverse complement strand
ACCGCGCGCGCAGCCCGGCCGCGACGTCCGCGTGCGACGCCCGGAAGTCGGCGTGCAGGTAGCGCTCGACGACCGCATCCGCCACCGCCGCCATGCCCCCCGCCTCGACCGCCGCGATCCGCGCCTGCCACGTCGGCCGCGAAGCCTCGGGGTAGCGTGCCACCGTGTTCGCGAGCACGACGCCGCGCAGCAGCTGGGGGTGGCGGACGGCGAGTCCCTGCCCGACCATGCCGCCCATCGACAGGCCGACGAAGGCGACCGGCCCTCGATCCCACTCGCGGATCAGCCGTGCCGCGTCGTCGACGAGCCCGTCGATCGTGTACGGCCCGCTCGGCCGCGCCGATTCGCCGTGACCGCGCTGGTCGTACCGCAGCACGGTGTGCCTCGTCGCCAGCCGCGCCGCGAGCTCGTCCCACATGTGCAGGTCGAGGCCCAGCGCGTGGCTGAGGACGACGGCCGGCCCCTGGCCCTGCACGGTCACGCGCAGCTGCGGCGCGCTGAAGGTGTGGTGCGTCGCGACGCGCGATGCGGCGCCGAGCGGCTGGGCCGCCGGCGCGCGACCTTCGGCGCGCAGGATCTCGCCGGTGATCTTGAACGCGGTGTTGGCGGCCGGAACGCCGCAGTAGATCGCGCCCTGGAGCAGCGTCTCCTTGATCTTGTCGATCGGCACGCCGCCGCGGATCGCGGCGCGGCAGTGCAGCTCGAATTCCTCCCAGCGCGCCATTCCCATCGTCATGCCGAGGACGAGGAGGCGGCGCGTTTCGTGGTCGAGGCCCGGCCGGCCCCAGATCTCGTGCCAGGCATAGCGCGTGATCAGGCTCTGGAAGTCGGCGTTGAACTCGCTCGCGCCGGCGAGCGAGCGATCCACCCACTCGTCGCCGAGGACGGCGCGGCGGTTGGCGACGCCGCGGTCGAAGTCGTCGCTGCGGTCGGGCGGAGGGCGGTCGTTGCTCATGGCGGCGGCTCGTTCAAGGGGGCAAAGGCGCAAGGCGGTCGAGCTGGACGAGGGCCAGCGCGCCGGCACGACGCGCGGCGGCGTCGAGGTCGAATGCGGCGTCCAGCGCGGCGGCGTCGATGTCCTGCGCCGCCGGGTCGGCACGCAGCAGCGCGTGCAGCGGCGCGCCTTCGCGAGCCGCGCGCGCCGACAACGCGGCGAGCAGCTCGTGCGCCTTGGCCTTGCCGAGCGAAGGCACCAGCAGCGCGGCGGCGGCCTCGGCGAACACCGTGCCGTGCTGGCGCTCGACGTTGCCGCGCATGCGCGCGGTGTCGACCTCGAGGCCCTCGCACGCGTCGGCGAGCGCGACGAGCGCGCCGTGCGTCTCGAGGAAGAGCGACGGCCACTCGGCGAGCTCCGCCTGCCACTCGCCGAGGCCGCGCTCGTGCGACGGCGCCATCGCCGCGAGCACGGCGGCGGCGTGGTGCGGCGCGCGCGTCGCGGCGGCGATCGCCGTCATCGCGGCGACCGGGTTCTTCTTCTGCGGCATCGCCGAGGAGCCGCCACGGCCGGCACCCGACGGCTCGGCGACCTCGCCGACCTCGGCCTGCGCCAGCAGCGCGAGATCGCGGCCGATCTTGCCGAGCGAGCCGCACAGCACGGCCACCGCGCAGCCGAGCGCCGCCCAGTCGTCGCGCTGGACGTGCCAGGCGCCGTCGCCCGACGCGAGATCGAGTCGCGCCGCCAGCCGGGCCGCCACCGCCGGGCCCTTGTCGCCGAGGAGCGAGAGCGTGCCGACGGCGCCGCCGAGCTGCAGTCGCAGCGCCGCCGCTTGCGCCCCGGCCAGGCGGGCGCGGGCGCGCACCAGCGGCGCCAGCCAGCCGACGACCTTGAAGCCGAAGCTGATCGCCTGCGCCGGCTGCATCAGCGTGCGGGCGAGCATCGGCGTGCGGAGGTGAGCACGCGCGAGCGCGTCGAGCGTTCGGGCGAGGCGAGCGAGGTCGCCGTCGATGAGCGCCAGCGCCTTCTTCGTCGCCACGGCCATCGCCGTGTCGATCACGTCCTGGCTCGTGCTCCCGTGGTGGACGCACGCCGCCGCCTTCGCGTCGCGCTGCGCCACGGCAGCGGTCAGCCGCTTGACGAGCGGAATCGCGAGGCTGCCCGCGCGGCGGCCCTCGTCGACGAGCGAATCGACGTCGCCGATGCCGGCCTGCGTCGCGGCCACGATCGGCGCGACCGCGCTGGCCGGAATCACGCCTTCGGCCGCTTCCGCCTCGGCGAGCGCGGCCTCGAAGGCGAGCATCGCGGCCACGATCGCCCGGTCGGCGAAGACGTCGGCCATCGCCGCGCTCGCCAGCGTGCGCGCGAAGATCGAAGCCGTCATGGCGACGCCGCGTTCACGAGCCCGCGCTTTCGTGCGACACCGCCTCGGATGCGAGCGCGCTGGCCAGCACCTTGTCGACACGCTTGCCGTCGAGGTCGACGACCTCGAATCGCCAGCCCTCCCACTCGACCGAATCGGCGGTCTCGGGCAGGCGGCCGAGCAAGAGCATGATCATTCCGGCGAGCGTGTTGTAGCGGCCGCGGTCTTCCTCGGGAAGCTCCTTGAGGCCGAGGCGATCCTTCAGCTCGGGCGTCGGGATCAGGCCGTCGAACAGCCAGCTGCCGTCGGTGCGCTGCACCGCCCACGAATCGTCGGGGGTCGCGGTGCTGAACTCGCCGGTGATCGCCTCGAGGACGTCGCGAACGGTGATCATTCCCTGCACCTCGCCGTACTCGTCGACCACGAAGACGAGCTGCGCGCTCGAGGCGCGGAAGTGCTCGAGGAGCTCCATCCCGGAGAGCGTCTCGGGAACGAACACCGGCGGCTGCAGATCCTGGTCGACCGCGAAGTCCTCGCCCTTGATCGCGCGCTGCAGGAGCTTCTGCGCGGTGATCACGCCGAGGACGTCGTCGAGCCCGCCGCGGCACACCGGGTAGCGCGAATGCTCGGCATCGCCGATCACGCGCAGCACGTCGTCCGCGGTGCTCGTCGCTTCGAGCCAGACGATCTCGCCGCGCGGGATCATCATCGAGTTGACCTGGCGATCGTCGAGGCGAAAGACGTTGCGCACCATCTGGTGCTCCTGCGCCTCGATCACGCCGGCGTCGAGCCCTTCCTCGAGGCTGGCGGCGATCTCTTCCTCGGTCACGCTGCGATCGGGGCCGTTTCGCAGGCCGATCACCGACAGCGTCGCGTTGGTGCTCCACGTCAGCATGCGGATGAACGGCCGCGTCAGCGTCGACAGCCACTCCATGGGGCGCGCGACGAGACGGGCGATCGTCTCCGGGTACATCAGGCCGATCCGCTTGGGGACGAGCTCGCCGAAGACGATGCTGATGAACGTGATGATGATGACGACGAGCGCGAGCGCGGACAGCTCGGCCGCGCGATCGCTGATCGCGATCTGCGAGCGCAGCCACGCGGCGAGCCGCATCGAGAACGCCGCCTCGCCGACGATGCCGTTCAGGAGGCCGATCGAGGTGATGCCGATCTGCACCACCGAGAGCCACTTCGTGGGGTTGTCGTGGAGGGCGAGCGCATGGCTCGCACCCGAGTCGCCCGCTTCCACCATCACCTGCAGGCGCGCCTTGCGGCTCGCGGTCAGCGCCGTTTCGGACATCGCGAACAAGGCGTTGAGAAAGACCAGGAACAACAGGAGGGCGACGTCCATGCGCGGGCGCAGCGGTCGGGGGAAGCCAGCGTAGCAGAATCGATCCATGCATTACCTCGTCGGCGACATCCAGGGCTGCGCCTCGGCGCTCGACCGGCTGCTCGACGAGATCGCCTTCTCGCCGTCGCGCGACCACCTGTACGTGCTCGGCGACCTCGTCAACCGCGGCTCGGGATCGCTGGCGACGCTGCGCCGGCTGCGCGGGCTCGGCGCCGCGGCGAGCTGCGTGCTCGGCAACCACGACTGGCACCTCCTCGCGGTCGCGGCCGGCGTGCGTCCGCGTCACCGCAGCGACACGCTCGACGACATCCTCGACGCCCCGGACCGGGAAGACTGGCTCGCCTGGGTGCGAACGCGACGCATGGCCGTCCACGAGCAGGGCTGGCTGATGCTGCACGCCGGCGTGGTGCCGCAGTGGGATCTCGCCACCACGCTCGAGCTCGCCGCGGAGCTCGAGCAGAACCTGCGCGAGCGGCCGCCGCGCGAGTTCCTCGCCGCCCTGTTCGGCAACGAGCCGACGCGCTGGAGCGACTCGCTCGACGGCGACGCGCGTCTGCGCTTCACCCTCAACACGCTGACGCGGATCCGCTTCGTCGCCGACGACGGCACGCTCGAGTTCCAGACCAAGGACGGCGCGGACGCCGCGCCGCCGGGGTTCCGACCGTGGTTCGACGTCCCCGGCCGGCGCACGGCCGGCGTGCCGATCGCGTTCGGCCACTGGTCGTCGCTCGGCCTGGTCGACCGAAAGGACCTGCTCGGACTCGACACCGGCTGCGTCTGGGGCGGCCGGCTCACCGCGGTGCGAATCGACGGCGACCGGCGCGAGTTCTTCCACGTCGAGTGCGCGCCGGCGCAGCGTGCGCGCAAGCAACCGGCGCGCGCTGCAGGGGCTTGAGGCCGGGCGTCCGCCATCGAGAGTCGCACAGACTCGTGCGAAGATCTCCCCGCTCGCGCCGATGGCAACGGGCACCCGGAGACGTGGCCGAGCGGTCTAAGGCAGCAGTCTTGAAAACTGCCGAGGGGGCAACTCCTCCGTGAGTTCGAATCTCACCGTCTCCGCCAAAGCGGTCGTCCAAGCAGGTCCGAAGACGTCCGTCTACGTCCTGATTTCCACTCAGTACGCCCGGTAGATCCGCAAACCGCCTGTCCGAAGGCGTTTGAGGACCTACATTTCAATCCGCCTCCGATGGTGGGATAGATGGGAGGTTTGCGCGGCGGTCCTGGTGGCATTCGCCAGCGCCTCGGCATCTGCCGGCATGGCGCTCGACGGCTGGCAGTTGATTACCCCCACGAGTATCACAACCAACATCGGTCGCCTGAATCTGGTCGACGGGACTTCCACCGTTGAGCAGCAAGTCAATGGTGTCGGCGATGCCTTTGTTGACGCCCGGTTCTCTGAGTTCGGCTCGATTTCCAGCCTTGCCTTCACGCCTGAAAATGTGATCGGCGCCGGCGATACCTGTCCGTCATCGGTCCTCAGCGACAAATTGACCCTAACATTCAGCAATGTGACGGGGAGCGTTACCGCTCTGAATGCTGGCGGAGGTTTCCACTACGTGTTCGATTCGGGCACCTTCGTGATCTCCGGCATCGGCGGAAACTATGCTTCCGGCTCGGTTGTCGGCCTGGGCGGCAACGCATCCTCGACCGCGATTGGTGGCTTCAACGGTGACTCGACCCTCCTGGGAGCTTTTGCTTCGATCCTGAACTTGCAATTCGACCTGCGTGACAGCGCCGGTATTTCCTGAAGCCGGAGCTCGCGACTGGCAAGGTGTTGTTTGAGGAAGTTGCCAGCAACCATACGACGGGCCCCATTGGCACGGGGCGCTGCAGCTTTGACGCCACGGCGTCTTGCGCTTCCGCGAGCGTCATTTCCTCCGGTGATGCGTATCTGGTGCGCAACGCCGTACCTGAGCCGGACAGCCTGGCTTTGGCAGGCGTTGCCTTGTTGGCCCTGGGCGCCGCAGGTCGCCGCTCGCGCAAGTAATTGCTAGAAGAGCGCTCCGGCGCTCATGCGGATGCCGTTCAGTCGACGCCACGCCTGCTCCGGCCATGCACGGAGCGCCGCGCTCCAAAGCGGTTCGTAGCGACGGGCGGCTTGTGGCCGCGACTGTAAGTTCGCGACCGAGCCCGACAGCAGTCTTTCGGGTTGATCGCCTGAGTTGACCAACGGCAGCTATCAGTGAGCTTGGTGAACAGACGGTCCCGGCCACAAGCGGTCGTAGAGTCATCGCCTCGATTACGCGTGGTACTGTTGACTCGTTTTCGACGGGGGATGATGCAGTGCCCGATCGGCGCGAGTTCGTTGGTAGCGTTGCGGGTACCGTGCTCTTGAACACGTTCCCCGCAAATGCGCAGTCGTCGACGAAGATTCCCCGGATCGGCGTTCTCTATACCGGCACTTTGGCCACTGCTGGCCTGGTCTCCGAGGCGTTCGACCAAGGCCTGCGAGAGTACGGGTATGTGGAAGGGAAAAACATCGTCGTCGAGCGCCGCTTTGGTGACGCCAAACCCGAGAGACTCGCCGACCTCGCCGCCGATCTGGTCCGCCTGAACGTAGACCTGATCGTCACGTCCGTTGACGAGGCGACAGCGGCAATAAGAC
>DATIDZ010000191.1:0-4239 GCA_035456045.1 Caldimonas sp. | reverse complement strand
ATCGCCACCGCGAAGAGGGTCATTGCCTCGGCGAAGCGGTTGATCGATGTGCGCCACTTCTGCCGGAGCAGGAGCAGGATCGCCGAGATGAACGTGCCCGCGTGGCCTATGCCGATCCACCAGACGGTGTTGGCGATCGCGAAGCCCCAGGCGACCGGGATGTCGACGCCCCAGATGCCGACGCCGCGGATGAAGAGGTAGACGATCGCGCCGGCGAGCATCAGGGTGCCGGCGAGCGTGACGGCGAACGCGAGCAGCCAGCGCCAGCCGAGCGGCCGCGTCAGGACCAGGTCGGCGATCTTGTCGGTGATGCTGGCGTACGTCCAGCCGGCGCGCAGGACGCCGATGTCGGCCGAGACCGGTGCCGTGCTCAAGGCTCCTCCTTGGCGGCGACGACGCGCGCGAGATAGGTCGTGCGCGGCCGCGTGTTGAGCTCGCCGAGCATCGCGTAGTGGCGCGGTGACGCCTTCGCGCGGACGACGTCGGCGTTGGCGTCGTTGAGGTCGCCGAAGCGGATCGCCTGCGTCGGGCACACGGCCTGGCAGGCGCTGACGACGTCGCCGTCGGCGATCGGCCGGCCCGACTCCTCGCTCAGGATCCGGGCGCGCGACAGTCGCTGCAGGCAGTACGTGCACTTTTCCATGACGCCGCGCTGGCGCACGGTGACGTCGGGGTTGCGCCCGGCCTTGAGCGTCTCGGTCTCGCGGTCGGCGTACTGGAGGAAGTTGAAGCGCCGTACCTTGTAGGGGCAGTTGTTGGAACAGAAGCGTGTGCCGATGCAGCGGTTGTAGACCTGGACGTTGAGGCCCTCGCTGTCGTGGACGGTGGCGCCGACCGGGCAGACGACCTCGCACGGTGCGTTCTCGCAGTGCATGCAGGGCACCGGCTGGAAGAGGCTGCCGGCGTCGTCGTCGTCGTAGCGGTCGACGCGGATCCAGTGCATATGGCGGCCGCGTACGACCTCTTCGGCACCGACCACCGGGATGTTGTTCTCGGCCTGGCAGGCGATGGTGCAGGCGTTGCAGCCGATGCAGGCATCGAGGTCGATGACCATCCCCCAGGCGTGCGTCGGATAGGCGACCGCGGGATAGAGCGACGGATGACCTGCGTCCTCGTGGCCAATGCCTTCGCCGCGCCGCACGGTCCGGGCGAGGCGGCGCCCGTGCTGGTCCAGCTCACGCTGGGTGACGGCAAAGTCGTGGCGACGACCGGTCTTCTCGAGGCGTATCGAGACCGCGCCACCGACGTCGAGACGAAGCCGATAGGCGTCGAAGCCGATGCCGTCGCCGACCCGGCCGGCGCCCGTGCGGCCGTAGCCGAGCGGCAGGGTCGCCGCGCCCTCGGCGTGGCCAGCCTGCACCCACACCGGCGCTTCGACGGCGCGGCCGGAGGCGACAGCGCGGACGATGTCGCCGGTCGCGAGACCGAGCGCCGCCGCCGTCGCGGGGGCGAGGTGCAAGGCGTTGTCCCACGTCAGCTTCGTGAACGGGCGCGGCAGCTCCTGCAGCCAGCCGTTGTTGGCGAAGCGACCGTCGCTTGCCGAAGGATCGGCGACGAACACGGCGGCGAGCTCGCCGCTCGGCGGGTTCGCAGCTGTCGCGGGAACGGGCACCTGGGCGGGGGGCAGCGACAGCGCAGGAGGGGCGCTGTCGCGGACGACGCCGCGACCCAGGCTGTCGCGCCAGAACGCGTCGAAGTCGCCTTTCGGCGCGGCGCCGCTCGCCCGCCAGTGGCGCCGCAGCAGTGCATGGCCGTCGCGAACGTCGTCCGCCGCGACGAGCGCCAGCAGCTCGTGCGCCGAGCGCCCGTCGTAGAGCGGCGCGATCGCCGGCTGGATCAGCGTCGCGCTGCCATCGTGGCCGAGGGCATCGCTCCACTGTTCGAAGTCGTGCGTCGTCGGAAGCTGCCAGCGACAGAGGCGCGACGTCTCGTTCGCGTGCAGGCTCAGATGGATGCTGAGCGGCACCCGCGCGAGAGCGGCGGCGAAGGCGATGTTCCCCGGCGCGTCGTAGGCCGGATTGCCGCCGAGGATCAGCAAGGTGTCGACTGCGCCGGCGTCGATCGCTTCGGTCAGCTCGGTGAGCGAGCCGGCGGTCTCGTCGCGGTCCGGCGGCTCGATGGCGTCGAGCGTGCGGCCGAACGCACCGAGGCGCTGGTTCAGGAGGTGCACGAGCGCGTGGGTTGGCGCGGACAGGCTCGGGCCGACGATCACCAGGCTGTCGGCACCGTTTTGCCTCAGCTGCTCGAACACGCGCTGCTCGAACCTCGCCGCGCCCTCCGGCATCGGCTGAGCGGCGGCGGCCGCGGGGAGGTCGCCGTAGAGTCGCGCCGCGATGCGGGCGAGTATCGCTTCGATCGCTGCGGGCGGCAGCGGCAGGCGCTCGTCCGCGCGAGCGCCGAAGAGGCCCGGCGTCGTCTCGATCGCCAAAGCCCTGGCGGGACCGGCGGCGGCAGTGCGTTGCGCGGCCCAGTCGCGCGCCGCGCGGACGCTGCCCGGACCGTGGCTGAACGGATCGGCGTCGAGCGCGAGGACGAAGCGGGCGCGCTCGAGGTGCCACAGCAGCTGAACCGGCCGGCCGAACGCCAGTCGGCTCCCTTCGCGCTCGGCGAGCGGCGCGACGGGGTCGTGGCGGTGCCAGCGCATCGCGGCGAAGCGCTCGCGCAACCGGTCGAGCTGGGCGTGCAGGCTCGGGGAGGTGACGGTGCGCGTCAGAACGCGAAGGCCGGAGCCGCCGTTTCGAAGATGCCGCTCCTCGCGCTGCTGCCAGGCCGCTTCGAACGCCGGCCACGTCGACGTCGCGGCGGCGGGCGACGGACCGCCATCCGTGCCGAGGCGTTCGCGGACGGCCTGGGCGCGGTCGGGATCCCACAGCTCGAGGACCGAGGCCTGCGCGAAGACGTCGGTCGCGCCCAGACTCGACGGATGCAGCGGATTGCCTTCGACCTTGATCGGCCGGCCTTCGCGCGTGCCGACCAGCACGCCGTGCGCATGGCCGTCGCGGACGAAGGCGCTCGCGTAGTAGATCGGCACGCCGGCAGTTCCGGCCTCGGGCATGTCGACGTAGGGATAGATGCGCTGGCGCGGCGAGCGCGTGCAGGCGCTGCCGCCGAGGGCGAGCGACGCCGCCATGAGCTGCATCGCCCGGCGGCGGGTCAGGCTCGCTGCCATCTCCGCGGGTTGGCGCGCGCCGACGTCTGGGTCGGCGCGCTGCGGGCGGATGGCGATAGTCCGGGCTGGCGGCATGGCGAACGGCTCTCAGCGGTGGCAGGTCGAGCAATCGGTCAGCCGACGCGTGCTCTGCAGATGAGCTGCCTTGACGAGGCGTGCCGTCTCGGCGCTGCTTGGCGGCGCCGTTCCCATCGCGAACACCTCGCTCTTCGGGCGCAGGTGCGGCGCCGGGTCGCGATGACAGGCAAGGCACCACTGCATCTCGAGCGGCGCCGTACGCCACGTCATCGGCATCTGGTCGACGCGGCCATGGCACTCGGCGCACGCCACGCCCTTGGCGACATGGATTCCGTGGTCGAAATAGACGAAGTCGGGGAGCGTGTGGACACGATTCCAGGCGACTGGCAGTCCGGTCGCGGCGCTGCGCCGGAGCGGTTCGAGCACGGCGGCCTTGGCGAAGAGCTGCGAATGACAGGTCAGGCAAATCGTCGTCGAAGGCAGGCCGGCGAATGCGCTCGTCTCGACCGAGGTGTGGCAGTAGCGGCAGTCGATCCCGACGTCGCCGACATGGTGCTTGTGGCTGAACGGAACCGGCTGCGCCACGGCGGCGTTTAGGCCGCTACCGTCGCGGCCGAGCCCGACGAGCCACAGCACGACGCCCAAGGCGAGCAGGAACAGGCCGGCGAGCCACAGCTTGACGGCCAGCTCCGTGCGGCGCGGAAAGACTTGGGTCATGGGACAGCTGTCAAAACGGCAGGCGCCGAGCTCGACGGGCAACAGGAATATCTTGGCAATCGTCGTGCGCAAGCAATGTCACAACGTGATATATCGCGAGCCACTTGGCGGCAAGCGTCGAACCCGCTCCAAGTCGGTGCCGAAGTCATGCCATCGGGCACGAAAGTGCCAAGGCGACCGCTTGGGAGTTGACCGGGAAGCGCCGTCCGTCGGCCTTCTTCCTGAAGCACACGTTGACGGAGCTCGAGACGGGGTCCGACCACGATCTCGAGGCGGGCGGCCGATTCACCGCACCGATGCGCTGGAGCGGGCGACCGATACGTATCGCGAGGTCG
>DATIDZ010000190.1:0-5523 GCA_035456045.1 Caldimonas sp. | reverse complement strand
TCTCGATGGGCGTCTACATCAGCCAGAGCACCAAGATCTACGACCGCGCCACCGGGCAGGTGAGCTACGGGCGGATCCCGGCGGGCTCGGTCGTCGTCAGCGGCAACCTGCCCGCGGCAGACGGCAGCCACAGCCTCTACTGCGCGGTCATCGTCAAGCGCGTCGACGCGCAGACGCGGGCCAAGACGAGCACCAATGAACTGCTGCGAAGCTGAAGGGATCGAGCATGAGTAGCGGCAACATGGAGCGCGTGCTCCGGCTGATGTCGGAGAAGGGTGCGTCCGACGTCTACCTGTCCGCCAACTCGCCGATCCTGATCAAGATCAACGGGCAGCTGCTGCAGCTGTCGGACCAGCCCCTGACGCACGCGCAGCCGCGCCAGCTGCTCGCCGAGCTGCTCACGCCGAGCCAGCTCGAGGAGCTCGAGGACACCGGCGAGCTCAACATCGGCGTCGGCCTCGCCGGCGTCGGCAGCTTCCGCCTCTCCGGCTTCAAGCAGCGCGGCTCGATCGCCGCCGTGTTCCGCTGCATACCGTTCGAGATCCCGAGCCTCGAGAGCCTGAACGTCCCGTCGATCCTCAGCACGCTGGTGATGGAAAAGCGCGGCCTGATCCTGATGGTCGGCGCGACCGGCACCGGCAAGAGCACGACGCTCGCCGCGATGCTCGAGCAGCGCAACCAGCAGATGGCCGGCCACATCCTCACCATCGAGGACCCGATCGAGTTCATCTTCAACAACAAGAAGTCGGTCGTGAACCAGCGCGAGGTCGGCCGCGACACGCAGAACCTGCAGATCGGCCTGAAGACGGCGCTGCGCCAGGCGCCCGACCTGATCATGATCGGCGAGATCCGCGATCGCGAGACGATGACCGCGGCGATCTCGTACGCACTGTCGGGTCACCTCGTGCTGTCGACGCTGCACGCCAACAACAGCTACCACGCGCTCGGCCGGATCCTCTCGTTCTACACGCCGGAGGCGCGCCCCGCCCTGCTCGCCGACCTCGCCGCGGGGCTTCGAGCGGTCGTCTCGCAGCGCCTCGTGCGCAGCGTCGCCGGCGGCCGCATGCCGGCGGTCGAGGTGCTGCTCAACACCAAGCTGATCCAGGAGCTGATCGAGCGCGGCGACTTCAGCGGCATCCGCGAAGCGATGGAGAAGTCGCTCGCCGAGGGCTCGCAGACCTTCGAGCAGGACCTCGCGCGCATGATCGAGAACAACATCATCACGCGCGACGAGGGCCTCGCCTACGCCGACTCGCCGACGAACCTGATGTGGCGCCTGCAGAACGACATGACGCCGGTCTCGCGGATCGTCCAGAAGAAGGAAGAGGAAAGCGACCAGCCGAGCTTTACCGAGATCACGATCGACGTGCGCCCGGAAGAGGTCGTCGGCGTCTCGCCGAACCTGCGTCGCTTCTGAGCGAGCGCTTCTTCCCGACTCGACCGCGCCGATGTCGGCGACGCTTCCCCTCGCCGAGCAGCTGATCGCCTGCCGCTCGGTCACGCCTGAGGACGGCGGCTGCCAGGCGATCCTCGCCGCACGCCTCGAGGCGATCGGCTTCGATTGCACGTCGCTGCCGTTCGGTCCCGAGACGGCGCGCGTCAGCAACCTGTGGGCGATCCGGCGCGGCAGCGACCCGGCCGGCAAGCTGCTCGTGTTCGCGGGCCACACCGACGTCGTTCCCACCGGCCCGCTCTCGACCTGGTCGAGCGATCCGTTCGTGCCAACCCGGCGCGACGGCGTGCTGTACGGGCGCGGCGCCGCCGACATGAAGAGCTCGATCGCGGCGATGGTCGTCGCCGCGGAGGAGTTCGTCGCCGCCGCGCCGGCGCACGCCGGCGGCATCGCGCTGCTCATCACGAGCGATGAAGAGGGCCCTTCGCTCGACGGCACGGCGCGCGTCTGCGAGAGGCTTGCCGCCGACGGCGTCCGCCTCGACTACTGCGTCGTCGGCGAGCCGACGTCGGTGCACCGGCTCGGCGACACGATCAAGAACGGCCGTCGCGGCACGCTCTCGGGGAAGCTCACGATCCGCGGCGTGCAGGGGCACATCGCCTATCCGCAGCTCGCGAAGAACCCGATCCACCTCGCCGCGCCGCTGCTCGCCGAGCTCGTCGGCGTCGAGTGGGACCGCGGCAACGCGCACTTCCCGCCGACGTCGTGGCAGATGTCGAACATCCATGCCGGCACCGGCGCCGGCAACGTCATTCCGGGCGAGCTCGTCGTCGACTTCAACTTCCGCTTCAGCACCGAGTCGACGCCGGCCTCGCTGCGCGCACGCCTCGAGGCGATCGTCGGCCGCCACGGCGTCGCGCATGACATCGCGTGGACGCTCGGCGGCGAGCCGTTCCTGACGACGCCCGGCGCTCTCAGCGCTGCGCTCGCGAGCGCGATCCGCCGCCACGCCGGCGTCGAGACCGAGCTGTCGACCACCGGCGGCACCTCGGACGGCCGCTTCATCTCGAAGATCTGCGACCAGGTCGTCGAGTTCGGTCCCGTCAACGCGAGCATCCACAAGATCGACGAGCACATCGAGATCGCCAGCCTCGACGTGCTGAAGGACGTCTACCGCTCGACCCTCGAGCAACTGGTGCGATGACCCTGGTCGAGCTCGTCGTCGCCGCGTCCGAGCGGCTCAAGCACGCCGGCGTGTCGTTCGGCCACGGCACCGGCAACGCGTTCGACGAGGCCGCGTGGCTGGTCACGTGGTCGCTCGGCCTCCCGCTCGATGCCCTCGAGACGAAGGGCAAGCGATCCGTCAGCGCCGAGGAGCAGGCGAAGGTCGACGCCTTGCTCGCCGAGCGCATCGAGACGCGCAAGCCCGCGGCCTACCTCACCGGCGAAGCGTGGCTGCTCGACATCCCGTTCACGATCGACGAGCGCGCGATCGTGCCGCGCTCCTACATCGCCGAGCTGCTCGTCGACGTCGAGGAGACCGGGACGCTCGACGGGTGGCTTTCGGACCGGACGCACCGCGTCCTCGACCTGTGCACGGGCAACGGCAGCCTGGCCGTCATCGCGGCCATGGCGTACCCGGAGGTCACGGTCGATGCCTCGGACGTCTCGGCCGACGCGCTCGCCGTGGCTCGGCTGAACGTCGATCGCCATCGCCTCGGCGACCGCATCGCGCTGATCGCGTCCGACCTGTTCGAGAAGCTGCCGGGACGCTACGACCTGATCCTGTGCAACCCGCCGTACGTCAACGACGCGAGCATGGCCGCGCTGCCCGCGGAATACCGCGCCGAGCCGGCGCTGGCGCTCGCCGGCGGCGCCGACGGCATGGACCTCGTCCGGCGGATCCTCGCCGAGGCGGCGGCGCACATGAGCGACGACGCCGTGCTCGTGCTCGAGGTCGGGCACGAGCGAGCGCATTTCGAGCAGGCGTTCCCGCGCCTCGAATGCGCATGGCTCGAGACCAGCGGCGGCGACGATCGCGTGGTGCTCATCGAGCGCAGTGCCCTCGCCCGCCTGTCCTGAGCCCCCGCCGGCGGCGCGGTAAAGGACCCGCGCCGATCGCCGGCGCGACGACGCCGCGTCAGCTCATTCGAGCTTGGTCCCCGCGTTGCGGACGACCTCGCCCCACGCCTTCAGCTCGTCGGCCATGAAGCGGGCGAAGTCCGCGGGCGAGCCGCTGCCCGGCTCGGCCCCATCACCGGCGAGCGCGGCGACGAGCGCCGGACTCGCCAGCGCGGCCTGCGTCGCCTGCGTCAGCTTCGCGAGCAGGTCCTTCGGCGTCCCCGCCGGCGCGAGGAGGCCGGCCCACGACGTCACCGGGAAGCCCTTGATGCCGGCTTCCTGCATCGTCGGCAGCTCGGGCGCCGCCGCCGAGCGCGCGCCCGACGTCACGGCGATGCCCCTCAGCTTGCCGCTGCGCGAGTGGCTGATCGCGCTCGGGATCGTCTCAAAGCCGAACTGAACCTCGTTGCCCATCATCGCCATCATGGCGGGCCCGCCGCCCTTGTACGGCACGTGGCGGACGTCGCTACCCGTCGACAGCCGGAAGATCTCGCCGGCCAGGTGCGCCGGCGAGCCGTTGCCCGACGACGCGTAGAACGTCTTGCCCGGATTCGCCCGCGCGTAAGCGACGAGCTCCTGCACCGTGCCGACCTGAAGCTGCGGCGCGACGACGAGCAGCAGCGGGTACTTGGCGACCAGGGCGATCGGCTCGAAGCTCTTGATCGGATCGAACTTGAGCTTCGCGTAGAGGTGGGGATTGATCGCCTGGCTGCTCACCGTGCCGAGGAAGACGGTGTAGCCGTCGGCCGGCGCGCTGGCGACGAGCTCCGCGGCGATGTTGCCCGCCGCGCCCGGCCGGTTCTCGATCACGACCGTCTGGCCGAGCAGCTCGCCCATGCGCTGGGCGAGCACGCGCGCCAGCTTGTCGGTCGAGCCGCCGGGCGCGAAGCCGACGACCATGTGCACCGACTTGGCCGGAAACGACTGGGCCGCCGCAGGCAGCGCGACGGCGAGGCACAGGGCGGCGGCGAGAGCGGCGACACATCGCCGGGTAAGGATCGAGAGCGTCAACGGGGTCTCCTTCGGGGCTGCATCGCGCCGATCGATCGAGCGACGGGTCGCGAACCATTGTCCTGCACGCTCGCGACCGCCCGGCGCGGCCGGCGACGCGAAAGCGGCGAAAATCGCCCATGCTCGTTCTCACCCAGGTCTCGCTCCGCCGCGGCGTCAAGCTCGTTCTCGATCGCACCAGCCTCACCATCCAGCCCGGCGAGAAGGTCGGCCTGGTCGGACGCAACGGCGCCGGCAAGTCGTCGCTGTTCTCGCTCCTCGCCGACCGCCTGCACGCGGACGCCGGCGACGTGTCGGTGCCGCCGCGCTGGCGCATCGGCGAAGTGGCGCAGGAGATGCCCGAGACCGACCAGGGCGCGACCGACTTCGTCCTCGCCGGCGACACCGCGCTCGCCGAGGCCGAGGCCGAGCTGGCGCGCGCCGAGGCCAGCGACGACGGTCATGCGATGGCGCACGCGCACGAGGCGATCCAGCTCGCGGGCGGCTTCGACGCCCGGCCGCGCGCGCAGGCGATGCTCCTCGGCCTCGGCTTCAAGGTCGCCGAGCTCGACGCGCCGGTGTCGAGCTTCTCGGGTGGCTGGCGCATGCGCCTGCAGCTGGCCCGCGCCCTGATGTGCCCGGCCGACCTGATGCTGCTCGACGAGCCGACCAACCACCTCGACCTCGACGCGCTCGTCTGGCTCGAGGCCTGGCTGCAGCGCTACGCCGGAACGATGATCGTGATCAGCCACGACCGCGAGTTCCTCGACGCCGTCACCAAGGTCACGGTCCACCTCGACGAGACCAAGCTCGTCCGCTACACCGGCAACTACACCGCGTTCGAGGAGATGCGGTCGATCCGCCTCGAGCAGGCGCAGGCGAGCTTCGAGAAGCAGAAGGAGCGCATGGCGCACCTGCAGAAGTTCATCGACCGCTTCAAGGCCAAGGCGAGCAAGGCCAAGCAGGCGCAGAGCCGCGTCAAGGCGCTGGCGCGGATGGAGAAGCTCGCGCCGGTGCTG
>DATIDZ010000189.1:0-2899 GCA_035456045.1 Caldimonas sp. | reverse complement strand
GATGGCCACCAGGATCCCGTTCAGCGTGCCGAACAGAAGCACGCCGAGCGCCGCGGCGACGCCCCAGCGGAATTCCATCGTCCTCACCCGGCGGATGGCAACGAACTCGGCGGGCTGGATCAGGCCGATCGAGTAGACGATGACGATCATCGCCAGCGTCGCGTTGGGCAGCAGGCCGAGCAGCGGCGCGAGGAACAGCATGGTCGCGAGCGCGACCGCCGCGGTGACGAGCGAAGCCTTCTGCGTGCGGCCCCCCGCTGCCCGGACGACCGCCGTCTGCGACGTTCCGCCCCCCGACGGCATCGCCCCCGACAGCGCGCCGGCGAGATTGCCGACGCCCACGGCGACGAGCTCGCGATTGGCATCGACCGGCGGGTCGCCGGAGGCAGCGAACGCTCGTCCGGCGGCGATCGTTTCGGTGAAGCTCATCAGCGCGATCCCGGCGGCCGCGGGCAGGAGCTGCACGGCGAGCGCGAGGTCGGGCAGCGTGATCGACGGCAGCCCCTGCGGGATGTGGCCCACGGTCGAGACGCCGAGCGCCTCGAGGCCCAGGAACCATGCCGCCGCGATGCCTGCGCCGACGGCGACCAGCGGCGCCGGCGAGCGCGGCCAGAGTCGCTCCATCGCCACGAGAACGACGAGCGTCGCGACCGCGACGGCGAGCGTCGTCAGGGAGGTCGCCGGAATCTGCTGTGCGACGCTCAGCAGGTCGGGGAAGAAGCCGTGCTTGGTGATGTGGGTCCCGAGGAGCTTGGGAATCTGGTCGAGAACGATCACCAGGCCGATGCCGGCCTTGAATCCGGTCAGGACCGGCGCCGAGATGAAGTCGGCGACGAAGCCCAGACGCATCAGGCGGGCGATCAGGAGCATGATGCCGACCAGCACGGTCAGCGTGGCCGTGGCCGTCACCAGCCTGGCCGCGTCGCCGTCGGGAACCACGACCCCGAGCGCGGTGCCGGCGAGGATCGCGAGCGTGGTCGTGGAGCTGACGCTGAGCACGCGTGACGTGCCGAGCAGCGCGTAGACGATCATCGGGATGAACGCCGTGTAGAGGCCGACGGCCACGGGCAGGCCGGCCACCGCGGCGTACGCCATCGCCTTCGGCAGAACGACCGCCGCCGCCGTCAGGCCGGCGACGAGATCGAAGCGCCAGACGCCGCCGGCCGGGACCTCCGGTCCGACGGCAGCCGGCGCTGGGCCGGCTCCGGCAGACGTCGGGACACCGGGTGAAGGTCGCGGGGGAGCGTCCGGGGCGATCGTCATGTCCAGTCCTGTGCCACGCGCGGCGAAGTGCCGCGCCCCGTGATAGCCGCGCCCCGCGTTCGAGGCAATTGGACCTTCGGGCTGACGCCTGACGCCCCCGGCGAGCGCAGCACGCGCCGTCGCACGGTGACGCGGGTGCACCGCGTCCGCAGTGAAGGTCGGATGGACCCGGTCGCCCGCGTTCCTGCGCAGGACGGTCGCCGGGCGATCTTCCGGGACGTCTTCATCGGGACGCTCGTGGCCGCTTGATCGCCATCAAGGCGCCCCGATCGGCGCTGACTATGGTGAGGCTGTCGCCGCATCGTCGGCACCGAAGGCGCGAGCCTTGCGCATCGGAGAACTGCATGGACCTCGCGACCCAATCCCATCTGACAACGTTGCGTGGCGAGCTCGAATACCAGCTCGCCGAGCTGCTGGCGAATGCGCGCGCCGAAGACGAGCCCGGCCGCGACCTGGACGCGATCCGCCTCGTCGAGGCGGCCTTGCACCGTCTCGGCATCGGCCGTTACGGCGACTGCGCGGATTGCGGCGAACCGATCGGCCTGCAGCGCCTGCTCGTCCTTCCGGCCGCGGAGCATTGCGCTTCGTGCCAGGCGGCGGTCGAGCAGCGCGTTCGCGACGCGATCGGCGGCAAGGTGTGACCGTTGGCCTCGGCACGCGCCGCGCTCGCGCGAGTGCCGTCCGCGACTGGTGGCAGCCCGCGCAGGCCGCGATCCTGCGCGACCTGCACGCGCGTCCCGAGGGGCTGACGAAGCACGAGGCGGCGGCGCGCCTTCGCCGCGACGGACCGAACCAGCTGCCGAGCGGCGAGCGCGCGAGCCTGATGCGATCGATCGCCGCGCGACTCGCCAATCCGCTCATCCTCGTCCTGCTCTGTGCATCGGCGGTGTCGGCGTTCACCGGCGATGCGGTGAGCTTCGTCTTCATCGTCGTCATGGTGCTGATGAGCATCGCCCTCGACATGGTCCAGGAGCACCGCGCCGGGCGCGCGATGGACGCCCTGCGCAGCACGGTCGCCCTGCGCGTCGAGGCGTGGCGCGACGGTCGGCTCGGCGAGCTGCCGGCCGCCAGGCTGGTCGTCGGCGACGTCGTCGAGCTGGCCGCGGGCGACCTCGTGCCGGCCGACGGTCGGGTCCTCTCGTCGAGCCACTTCTTCGTCGATCAGGCTTCGCTCACGGGCGAGGCGTGGCCGGTCGAGAAGGGACCGTCGCAAGAGGGCTCGCGCAGCGAGCCGCTCGCCTGCGCGCATGCGGCCTTCATGGGCAGCAGCGTCGTCACCGGCTCGGCGCGCATGCTCGTCTGCGCAACCGGCGTTCGAACGGTCTACGGGCGGCTCGCCCGCAGCCTCGCCGAGCCGGCCGCGCCGACGTCGTTCGAGCGCGGGACGCGCCGGTTCGGCGTCCTGCTGGCGCGCCTTACTGTCGCGCTCGTGCTGTTCGTGCTCCTGATCAACACGCTCGGCCATCGCCCGCTGCTCGAATCGTTCCTGTTCGCGGTGGCGCTGGCGGTCGGCCTCACCCCCGAGCTGCTGCCCATGATCGTTTCGGTGACGCTCGCCCGCGGTGCGACTCGAATGGCAGAGCGGCACGTCGTCGTCAAGCGGATCTCGGCGGTGCAGGACCTCGGTGCGATGGAT
>DATIDZ010000188.1:0-13053 GCA_035456045.1 Caldimonas sp. | reverse complement strand
GCCTCGGCCCGCTCGCCGGTGCCGCCGGAGTCGCTGTCGCTGTCCTCGACGATCGGCGTCGCGCCGCCCGTCTCCTCGCCTTCCTCGGGCTCGGTCTTCAGTCGCGTCGCGCCCTGGATGTCGCTGCCGCTGTCGGAGCTGTCGCTCGGCCCGAGCGTCTCGGCGTCGCGACCGGGGGCTTGCTGAGCGGCCCGATCGCCGCCGAGGATGCTGCTGTGGGACATGTCGTAGTCGCTCCGGAAGATGGGACGCCCGATTCGGGCAAGCGCCATGCCGCTCGCCAGCGTCGTCAGGCGCGTTCGACGATCAGCGCGATGCCCTGGCCGACGCCGATGCACATCGTGCAGAGCGCGTAGCGGCCGCCGCTGCGATGAAGCTGGTTGATCGCGGTGGTGACGAGGCGGGCACCGCTCGCGCCGAGCGGATGGCCGAGCGCGATCGCGCCGCCGTTCGGGTTGACGCGCGGGTCGTCGTCGGCGAGACCGAGGTCGCGGAGCACCGCGAGGCCTTGCGCCGCGAACGCCTCGTTGAGCTCGATGACGTCGATCTGCGCCAGCGCCAGGCCTGCGAGCTCGAGCACCTTGCGGGTCGCCGGCGCCGGCCCCATGCCCATGATGCGCGGGGCGACGCCGGCGGTCGCCATCGCGACCACGCGGGCGCGCGCGACCAGACCGTGACGCGACGCCGCGCGCTCGCTCGCGAGCAGCAGCGCGCACGATCCGTCGTTCACGCCCGATGCGTTGCCGGCCGTCACCGTGCCGTCGGGACGGACGACGCCCTTCAGCTTGGCCAGCGCCTCGAGGCTCGTGTCGCGCGGGTGCTCGTCCTTCGCGACGACGATCGGCTCGCCCTTCTTCTGCGCGATCGTCACCGGGACGATCTCGCCCTCGAAGAAGCCGGCCTTCTGCGCGGCGACCGCCTTCTGCTGCGAGGCGAGCGCCATGCGGTCCTGCGCCTCGCGCTCGATCTTGAAGTCGGTGGCGACGTTCTCCGCCGTCTCGGGCATCGAATCGACGCCGTACAGCTCCTTCATGCGCTTGTTGACGAAGCGCCAGCCGATGGTGGTGTCGTAGACGGCGTTGGTGCGCGCGAACGCGGTCTCTGCCTTCGGCATCACGAACGGCGCGCGGCTCATGCTCTCGACACCGCCGGCGATCATCAGCTCGGCCTCGCCGGCGCGGATCGCGCGCGCGGCGGTGCCGACGGCGTCCATGCCCGAGCCGCACAGGCGATTGATCGTCGCGCCGGGGACGCCGAGCGGCAAGCCGGCCAGCAGCGACGCCATGCGGGCGACGTTGCGGTTGTCTTCGCCGGCCTGGTTGGCGCAGCCGTAGAGCACGTCGCTCACCGCCGCCCAGTCGACCCTGGCGTTGCGCTCCATCAGCGCCTTGATCGGAATCGCGCCCAGATCGTCGGCGCGCACGGAGGAGAGCGCGCCGCCGTATCGGCCGATCGGCGTGCGCACGGCGTCGCAGATGAAAGCCTGGATCGAACTCATGATCTCGCTCCTCAGGCGCGCGCGAGCGGCGCGCCCGTTCGTGACTGCAATTCATCGAAGCCCATGCCCTCGACCGACTCGACGAGGACCAGCCCGCGCGGCGTGACGTCGATCACCGCCAGGTCGGTGTAGATGCGCGCGACGCAGCCGATGCCGGTCAGCGGGTAGCTGCAGCGCTCGACGATCTTCACTTCGCCCGACTTGGTGGTGTGCTCCATCATCACGTACGTCTTCTTGGCGCCGATCGCGAGGTCCATCGCGCCGCCCACCGCGGGGATCGCATCGGCCGCGCCGGTGTGCCAGTTGGCGAGGTCGCCGTTGGCGGCGACCTGGAACGCGCCGAGGACGCAGACGTCGAGGTGGCCGCCGCGCATCATCGCGAAGCTGTCGGCGTGGTGGAAGAAGCATCCGCCGGGCAGCAGCGTCACCGGCTGCTTGCCGGCGTTGATGAGGTCGAAGTCTTCCTCGCCTTCGCGCGGCGCCGGGCCCATGCCGATGACGCCGTTCTCGCTGTGCAGGACGACCTCGCGTCCCTTCGGCAGGTGGTTGGCGACCAGCGTCGGCAGGCCGATGCCGAGGTTGACGACGGCGCCGTCCGGGATGTCGCGCGCGACCCGTGCCGCCATCTCGGCGCGACTCCACTTCGCTTCGCTTTTCGCTGCGCTGCTCATGCCTGCTGCCTGAAGCCGCCCGCGCTCGTCGCGACGCGGTCGATCAGCACGATACGCTGGACGAAGATGCCGGGCGTGACCACGGCTTCCGGGTCGAGCCCGCCGAGGGGAACGATCTCGTGCACGGTCGCGATCGTCGTCTTCGCCGCCATCGCCATCACGGGTCCGAAGTTGCGCGCCGTCATGCGGTAGGTGAGGTTGCCCCAGCGGTCGCCGCGCTCGGCCTTGATGAAGGCGTAGTCCGCGTGCAGCGGCGCTTCGAGCACGTACATGCGGCCGTCGATCTCGCGCGTCTCCTTGCCCTGGGCCAGCTCGGTGCCGTAGCCGGTCGGCGTGAAGAAGCCGCCGATGCCGGCGCCTGCGGCGCGGATCCGCTCTGCGAGGTTGCCCTGCGGCACGAGCTCGAGCTCGATCTCGCCGGCGCGGTAGAGGCGATCGAAGTGGTGGCTGTCGGCCTGGCGCGGAAACGAGCAGACGATCTTGCGCACGCGGCGCGCCGCGATCAGCGCCGCCAGGCCGGTGTCGCCGTTGCCCGCGTTGTTGTTGACGATCGTCAGGTCGGTCGCGCCCTGCGCGAGAAGCGCGCCCACCAGCTCGTTCGGCAGGCCCGCCGTGCCGAAGCCGCCGATCATCACCGTCGCGCCGTCGGCGACGTCGGCGACCGCGTCGGCGAGCGTCGCGACCTGCTTCTCGATCATCGCGTCGCGCCGGCCCGCGTCGCCGCCGTGCGAGCCAGCCCGTCGATCGCGAGCGCGTAGCCGGCGACGCCGAAACCGACGACGATGCCGGCGCACGCCGGCGACAGGTACGAGTGGTGGCGGAACGGCTCGCGTGCGTGCACGTTGGACAGGTGCACCTCGACCACCGGAACGGCGATCGCCTTGATGGCGTCGCCGAGCGCCGCGGAGGTGTGGGTGTAGGCACCGGCGTTGAGGACGACGCCGAGCGTCTCGCCGGACGGCGCACGGCCGGCTTCATGCAGCCAGTCGATCAGCGCGCCTTCATGGTTGCTCTGGCGGAAGTCGACGTCGGCGCCGTGCGCCTTGGCGGCCTGTCGGCACGCCGCTTCGACGTCCGACAGCGTCGCGCTGCCATAGACCGCTGGCTCGCGCGTGCCGAGCAAGTTCAGGTTCGGCCCGTTGAGGACCCAGATCTTCGGCATGGTCGTCTTCCTGCGTCGCCAAGCGCGACGCGGCCGACATTGTCACGCCGAACCGGGAACGACGGGCCGGCGGCGGGGCGCGAGCCCCGTCGCCGGCACTCGTTCAGCGCGGGCTGCCGCGACGGACCAGATTGACGATCGCCAGCAGGATGATCGCGCCGAGGAGCGATACCCCGAGGCCGGCGATGCTGAAGTCGTTCTGGTTGATCGTGCCGGTACCGAACATCGGTGCCAGCAACCAGCCGCCCAACATCGCGCCGATGATGCCGACGACGACGTTCAGGATGATGCCCTGCTGCCCGTCGGTTCTCATGATCATGCTGGCGATCCAACCGATGAGGCCGCCCACTACAAGCCAAATGATGAAGTTCATGCTCTTCCCCCTGTCCAAGCCGTTGAAGACGACCCGCCCATCCCATGGGAAATGGCATGTGCTGGCCGGCGCTGACGCTTCTCGCGCCGGCTCGCGAGAACCGGCGCTGGAAGCGTGGCTAGAGTATGCGGGCGCCTTGGCGGCTCCCATGAGTCGGGGCCGTTAAAGAGCGTCAGCGGCCTCCTACAGCGGCGCCCGAGCACGGGGCGTCGAGGGGGCGAACGAGCGCTTGCCGCTCGTCCGGTTCGTCAGCTGGCGAGGACCAGCGCGCCCTGGTAGAGGCCGAGCAGGCAGGCGCTGACGCCGACGTGAGCAGCCAGATGGCGCCCGCCCTTGCCGACGCCGAAGCCGAGGCGAACGCCGATGCAGCCCCAGACCGCGACGACCAGGACGGCGCCGGCGTCGCGCGCCTGCAGCGCATGGCCGGTGACCTGGGCGAGACCGATGACGGCGACCCAGAGGCCGACGGCCATCACGGTCGCTGCCGTGACTTCGTTGAAGGAGGGTCTGCGCAGTTCGATGCCGAAGAACGTCATGACGGGCTGAAGAGGTTGGTGCAAGCGCGAGGATAGGAAAGCGGCCGCCGGGGCAAGCCGCGAAGAACGGTCGGGCGACGGCCCAGTTCCGGCGACCCGCCCCGGCACGCCGAGCGCGGGCGACGCTTCATCGTCGCTTCACGCCCCCGGGGCCGCCGGGCCACGTCGCCTTCGTATTTTCTTCGCTCCCGGGGCCGATTCTTGGGGCCACGCCGCAGGTCGCGGCCAAACCCGTCAAAAAGGCACAGCCATGGCCCTGCGTCGCTTTCCCCTCCTCGGCAAGTCGGCGGCGCTCGCCGGCGTCGCCGTCGCCCTCAGCCTCGCCCTGCAGACCGTGAGCGGCATCGTCGCCGAGCGCGAGGGGCGCCTGCGCGAGGCCGAGCGCAGCGTCGCCGCCAGCCTCGCCTCCGCCCAGACGATCGTCGGCCCGGTGATCGAGCGCGACTGCAGCGAAGCGTGGGAGGCGACGCAGGGCGAGGGCCAGGATCGCAAGACGGTCACCGAGCGGCGCCAGTTCAAGCTGAGCGCGACGCCGACGACGCTGGACATCCGCGGCGACGTCGCCATCGAGCCGCGCTACCGGGGCATCTTCAAGGTCAACGGCTATGTCCTGAAGGCGCGCCTCGTCGCCGGCTGGAACGACGGCGCGACGCTGGTGCCCGAGGCGCAGCACCTCGGCTCGCGCCTGCAGTGCGACGCGCCGGTGATGTTCGTCGCCCTGGGCGACTCGCGCGGCGTGCGCAGCGCCGTGATGCAGATCGACGGGGCGGCGGCGCCGGTGCTGGCCGGAACGCAGCACGCCTCGCATCCGCGCGGCTTTCACGCCGAGGTGGCCGAGTCGTTCGCGGGCGCGCGCCGGCCGCTGCACGCCGAGGTCGGTGTCGAGCTGGTCGGCACCGGCGAGCTCGCGTTCGCGCCGGTCGGCGACAGCACCCGCGTCGCCCTGGCCTCGGACTGGCCGCATCCGTCGTTCGCCGGCCGCTTCCTGCCGGTCGAGCGCGAGGTCGGCGAGACGGGCTTCAGCGCCCGCTGGCAGCTCAACTCGCTGGCGACGACCGCGCCGCAGAGCGCGTCCGGGGGCGCGCCGGCGTGCCGCCTCTCCGACGCGGCAGTCGACGAGGTGTCGCCGCGCGACGACGGCCGCCGCACGCCGTGCGTGGAGACCTTCGGCGTCGCCTTCATCGATCCGGTCAGCCCGTACGTGCTGGCCGATCGCGCGACCAAGTACGGGCTGCTCTTCATCGCGCTGACCTTCGTCGGCGTCGGTGCGGTCGAGGTCATGCGGCGACTGCGCGTCCACCCGATCCAGTACCTGCTCGTCGGGTCGGGGATCGCGGTGTTCTTCCTCCTGCTCGTGAGCCTGTCCGAGCACGTGCCGTTCGCGGTCGCTTACCTCGCCGCCGCGGCCGCGTGCACGACGCTGCTGACGTTCTACGGCTCGTTCGTCCTGCGCGGCAGCCGCGCCGGTGCCTTGTTCGGCGCTGCCATCGGCCTCCTCTACGGCGCGCTCTACGCGCTGTTGCAGCTCGAGCAGACCGCCCTGCTGCTCGGCTCGATCATGCTGTTCGCCGTCCTCGCGGGCCTCATGGTCGCGACGCGGCGGATCGACTGGTACGGCCTCTTCGAGCGCATGCACGCCCAGGGCGGCGCGCCAACGGGTCAGGCGGCGACGAGCGGGGCGCCGACCGAGTCCGCGGCGGGTTGAGGGTCGCCCCGGCCGAGGCGCCCGCCGGCGAGCTCGCGGAAGAGCGCCTGGCGGCCGAGCAGCTCGCCGACCGTGCCGGTGTCGACGATGCGGCCTTCGTCCATGAGCACGACGCGATCGAAGTGCTCGAGCAGGCTCATCCGGTGCACCGAGGCGACGATGCAGGCGTCGGCGAACGCGGTGTCGAGCCGGCGATGGACTTCGGCTTCGGTCACCGCGTCGAGCGCGTTGGTCGGCTCGTCGAGGAGGAGCAGCGAGCTGCCGCGCGCCGCGAGCAGGCCGCGCGCGAGGCAGAGGCGCTGGCGCTGGCCGCCCGAGAGGTTCATGCCGCGCTCGGTGATCGGCGTGTCGAGACCGAGGGGCAGGGTCTCGAGCACGGTCGCGAAACCGCTGGTCGCGATCGCCGCGTCGATCGCCGCCGCATCGACCGGCTCGCCGAAGGCCAGGTTCTCGCGCACCGTCGCCTCGAACACCTCGGCGTCCTGCGGGATCAGCGTCGCGACGCTGGCCAGGTGCTGCAGGCCGAGGCGGGCGACGCCGTCGACCTCGAAGTGGCCGTGCTGGACGTCGTAGAGGCCGGCGAGGACGCGCAGCAGCGTGCTCTTGCCCGAGCCGCTCGGGCCGACCAGGGCGATCCGTTCGCCGCGCGCCAGGCCGAGCGACACGTGCCGCACGCCGCCGCTCCGCTCCTCGGCCGCAGGCGCGAGCAGCAAGGCATCGGTGGCGCGACGCAGCGCCGGCGACTTGCCGGTCGGGAGCTCGTTGCTCGAAGCGGCGGTGCGCTCGTAGACGAGGTCGACGGCGTCGATCCGTTGCCAGCGCGGCTCGACGGCGGCGCTGCTTTCCTTCGCCTGGGGCGCGTTCCAGATCGCATCGGCGCTGGCGTAGTCGGTGCGGGCGCGCGCGAAGCCCTGCAGGTTCGAGGCGATCGAGCCCAGCACGCCGCCGGCCTGCTGGGCGTACTGGTAGACCATGAAGATGCTGCCGATGAGCAGCGCGCCGCCCGCCTCGCCCGAGCGCCACGCGAACGCGACCACGAGGCTCCACGTCAGGGCGATGCTCAGCAGGTCGACCGTGCACCACTTGAGCTCGTTGACGACGATGCTCTCCTTCATCGGCGCGAACGTCGCCTCGAGGCGGCGGCCGAGCAGGCGGCGCGTGCTCGCCTGCAGGCGAAGGCTCAGCACCGTCGCGGCGTTGCCGACGAAGTCGAGCAGGCCCGCGGCATAGCGCCGCCCCAGCTCGTTCTCGCTGGCCTGCAGCCTCATCAGGCGGCGATCGAAGCAGACGATGAGCACGGCGACGAAGGCGTAGCCGAACACGGCGCCGCCGCCGAGCGGCGCCGAGATCAGCGTCAGCGCGAGCAGCGGCCCGACGAAGGTGACGATGCTGTGCACGTAGATGAACTGGCTCTGCGCGAAGTTGTGCAGGGCATGGCTCGCCTGGCTGACACGGTCGTGCAGCTCGCCCGAGTGCTGGCGCTCGTGCCACGCCAGCGGCGCCTGCGAGAGGCGCGCGTACAAGGCGTCGGAGACGCCGCTGCGCACGCGCACGCCGACGTTGCGCTCGAGAACGCGGCCGGGACCGTGCATCGCCCAGACCGCCGTCGAGACCAGGCCGATCGCGCCGACCCAGAGCGCGGCGCGGCCGGCGGCACCGGCGCCGCCCTGCTGCAGCGCGTTGATCGCCTGCCCCGCGAACCAGGGCGTGGTGAGCTTGAGCGCCTGCGACGCCGTCAGCAAGGCGGCGGCGCCGACGAGCGCGGCGCGTGCGCCTTCGGCGAAGCGCCAGATGCTGCGGTAGAGGACGCCGAGCGACGCGGCGGCGGCGGGAACGGAAGCGGACATCGACAGGCTCTCGGGGGCCCGTCGATAACGACCGCTTCGCGACCGAGTTGACCCCTGCCGCGAGGGGGCCGTGCAGGATTTAGCGCCGATCGCCACGGCGTGCGGCGCGACGTCAGACGGCGAAGATCTTCTTCAGCGCGTACGGCGCGACGGTCTCGAGCTGGTCGTAACGGCATGCTTCCGCCGGCTTGTCGGGACGCCAGCGAACGAAGGTCGTCGCGTGCCGGAAGCGATCGCCCTGCAGGTGGTCGTACTTCACCTCGCACACGCGCTCGGGTCGAAGCGGCTGCCACGCGAGGTCCTTGCCCGCGCTCCAGCGGCTGGTCGCGCCGGGCATGCGCTGCGCGGCGTCGCCGGGCGCGGCGGTCTTCGACGCCTCCTGCTCCGCCAAGCCGCGCCACGGATGGCCGGCAAGCGCGTCGCGGCGCAGCGGCGCCAGCTCCTTCACCAGCGTGCGCCGCGTCGCCATCGCGAACGACGACGTCACGCCGACGTGATGGAGGACGCCGACGTCGTCGTACAGGCCGAGCAGGAGCGAGCCGATCGCCTCCGGTCCGCCTTCCTCGGTGCTCTTGTGCCAGCGAAAGCCGGCGACGACGCAGTCGGCGGTGCGCGCGTGCTTGATCTTCAGCATCGCCCGCTTGCCCGGCTGGTAGGGCGCGCCGAGCGGCTTGGCGACCACGCCGTCGAGGCCGGCGCCTTCGAACTCGCGCAGCCATGCGGCGGCGACGGCGCGGTCGCGCGTCATCGGCGTCAGGTAGAGCGGGGGCGTGGCCTTCGCGAGCAGCTTCTCGAGCGCGGCGCGGCGCGCTTCCTGCGTGTCGCCGACGAGGCTCTTGCCGCCGGCGGCAAGGAGGTCGAAGGCGACGAACGACGCCGGCGTGGCGACCGAGAGCTTGGCGACGCGCGACGCCGCCGGGTGCAGTCGCTGCTGCAGGGCATCGAAGTCGAGGCCGTCGGCGCCGGCCACGACGATCTCGCCGTCGACGATCGCGCCGTCGGGCAAGCGCGCGAGGAGGGCGTCGTGCAGCTCGGGGAAGTAGCGGTCGAGCGGGCGCAGGTCGCGGCTCTGGATCGCGACGACGCCCGGGCCCGGCCGGAAGACGATGGCGCGAAAGCCGTCCCACTTCGGCTCGTACAGCCAGTCGCCCTCGGTCGGCAGCGCGTCGACCGCCTTGGCGAGCATCGGCTCGACCGGCGCGGGCAGCGCCGTGCCTGCAGACGCCGGCGCGGTCGCGGACGACCGGTGCGGCGTCGATGCCGAGGTCGAGGGGGTGGCTCGGGTCGCCATGTCCCGGCAGAGGGCAACGGCCATGCCATCATCCCCGCGCCATGGTCCCGATTGCGAGCGATTCCACCCCGCGCACTGGCGCTTCGGGCTGGGTCGGGCGCGGCCTGCTCGTCGTCGCCACCGTGTTCCTTCTCGAGCACGCCCGGCCGCTGCTGCTGCCGATCGCGATCGCGATCGTCTTCACCTTCGTGCTGGCGGCACCGGTGCGAGCGCTCCAGCGCGCCGGCATCCACGAGTACATCGGCTCGGCGATCGTCATCGCGGCGGTGCTCGGCGTCGCGGCCGTGCTGCTGATGCTCGTGGCCGCGCCGGCAGCCGCGTGGTGGTCGCGGGCGCCGCTCATCGTCCACGACCTCGTCGAGGCGATGCAGGGCTGGCGCGATGCGCTCTTTCCCTACGCGCCGCCGGCCTCGCTGGTGCGACCGCCGGCCGCGGCGCCGGTCGATCCGCTCGGCGAGCGGCTCGCCAGCGAAGGCTGGACGTTCACCCGGCTCGCCATCGGCCAGACGATCTCGTTCGCGCTCTCGGCCGCGGCGACGGTCATCCTGCTCTACTTCATGCTCGCGTCCGAGCGCTGGCTCGTCGCGCGCACCGTCGCCGTCGTGCGCCGGCCGCGCGCCCGCGCGCTGATCCTCGCCGGCGTGCGCCAGGCGCAGCGCGACATCGGCCTGTTCATCAGCACCATGAGCCTCGTCAACGTCGCCCTCGGCATCGCGACCGGCCTGGCGCTGTGGGCGATCGGCCTGCCCAATCCGGTGCTCTGGGGCACGACGACGGCCGTGCTCGCCTTCATCCCCTACCTCGGCCCGCTGATGATCACGCTGCTGCTGCTCCTCGCGGGCAGCGTCGCGTTCGGCACCGGCGTCGAGATGCTGGGACCGCCGGCGACCTTCCTGCTGCTGCACGGCATCGAGGCGAACTTCCTCAGCCCGATGATCATGGGGCACCGTCTCAGCCTGCGCCCGGTGTTCGTCTTCCTGTCGGTGATGGTCTGGGGCTGGCTCTGGGGCATCGCCGGCGCGTTCCTCGCCGTGCCGCTGCTGCTCGCCCTGCGCGCCTTCTGCAAGCGGAACAAGAAGCTGCGGCTGGTCTGCGTCTATCTCGAAGGCGACTAGGTGTCGCGCCGGCGTCACGCCGGCGGCGCATGATCCCTCCATCTCGCGGCCGAGTCCTACCCGGCCGCGGCATCGCGATTGCCAGAATCCTGCGAATGAACGCAAATCCCCGCCCCATGCGGATCGCCTACGTCACCGAGACCTATCCGCCGGAGCTGAACGGCGTGTCGCTCACGGTCGAGAGAACGGTTCGCTATCTGCGTGGTCGCGGCCACCTCGTAGAGCTGATCCGTCCGCGCCAGCCGGACGAGGCCCGGCTTGACGCCGATGACGAGCTGCGGACCGCCGGCTGCGCGATTCCGGTCTACCGCGAGCTGCGCTTCGGCCTGTCGCGCGTCGGGCCCTTGATGCGCCGCTTCGAGCGGACGCGGCCGGCGCTGGTCCACCTCGCCACGCCCGGCCCGCTGGCCTGGGCGGCGCTCGCCGCGGCGCGGGCGCTGGCGATCCCGACGACCTCCGATTTCCGCACCAACTTCCATCAGTACAGCCGCTACTACGGCGTCGGCGCATTGGCCTCGCCGGTGCTCGGCCTGCTGCGCCGCTTCCACAACCTCACCCAGCGCACCTTCGTGCCGACGCGAGCGACGGCGCGCGAGCTCGCCGCCGAGGGCTTCCACAACCTGACGACGGTCGGGCGCGGCGTCGACACCGATCGCTTCGCGCCGGCGCGACGAAGCGACGCACTGCGCCGTCAGTGGCAGGCGGGATCGGCGCCGGTGCTGCTGATGGTCGGTCGCGTCGCGCCCGAGAAGAACGTCGAGCTCGGCCTGCGTGCATTCGAGCGGGCGCGACTCAGCCGCCCCGAGCTGCGCCTCGTCGTCGTCGGCGACGGCCCGGCGCGGTCGCGTCTTCAGGCTGCCCATCCCGACGTTCGCTTCGTCGGCGTCCAGCGCGGTGCCGAGCTCGCCGCGCACTATGCGTCCGCCGACCTGTTCCTGTTCCCGAGCCTGTCCGACACCTTCGGCAACGTCGTCCTCGAGGCGCTCGCGTCGGGCTTGCCGGTGGCCTCTTTCGCCGTCGCGGCGGCGGCGGAGCACGTCGACGACGGGGTGTCGGGGCGGCTGGCCGCGCCCGGCGACGAGGCCGCGTTCGTCGCCGCCGTCGAGTCGCTCGTCGCATCCGACGGCTCGCTCCCCTCGATGCGCGCCGCGGCGCTCGCGGCTGCGCGCCGCGCCACCTGGCCCGAGGTGCTCGCGCGCTTCGAGGCGCGCCTGGAAGACACGGTCCATGCACTCGAAACGCCGCAGTCCCGCGTTCCCGTCGTGGCTTGACCAACAAGTGATCTGGGTCGAGCGCGAGCGGACGTTCGCGCTCTGGATGCACCGCGCGGCAGCGCGTTCCTGGGTCGTTCGCTTCCTCGACGCCGTCAGCCGCGTCGGCGACGGCTGGCTCTGGTACGCGGTGATCGTCTGCCTGCCGTGGGCCGGCGGCGCGCAGGGCGCGTCGGCCTCGGTGCGGATGATCGCCGTCGGCATCGTCGATCTCGTCGTCTACAAGATCATCAAGCGCTGGATCGCGCGGCCACGGCCCTATTGCACGTGCCCGGGGATCCGCGCCTGCGCGCGCTCGCTCGACGAGTTCAGCTTCCCGAGCGGCCACACGCTGCACTCGGTCGCGTTCAGCGTGATCCTGACGGCGTACTACCCGCACCTGGCGATCTTCGTCTGGCCGTTCACCGCGCTCGTCGCCATCTCGCGCGTGGTCCTCGGCCTGCACTACCCGAGCGACGTCATCGTCGGCGCGCTGATCGGCGCGGTCACCGCGACGATCAGCTTCAACCTGCTCTGAAGCCGGCCGGCGCGCCGGATGCGCCGCTGGTCGCCTCGCATCGCGCAGCGCGCGAGTGCGCCGCTGGTCGTCGCGCATCGCGCAGCGAGCAGCGCGCAGCGAGCGAACTCACCACTAGTCGCCGCGCATCGTCGAACGCCATGCGGTCGCGGCGTCGCTTGGCCGCACCTGGCGCATGAAGTCGGCGACGGTGGTCGGCTTCCTGTGCCGCAACGCCTTCTCGAGGATGCCCTGCCACGAGCGCTTCACGGACGCGAAGTCGGCGTCGCGCGGATGCAGCTCGAGGCGAAGCAGCCGGTTGTCGCGCTCGGCGATCGCGACAAGAGCGTTCCACGCCAGCGAGCTCGCTCGCCGCCATGCGTTCGACGTGCTGTAGACGACGCTCTGGCTCGTCAACGGCGTCTGGTCGGGAAGGTGGACGAGCTGGCGCAGGGTCGCGGTGTACTCGAAGGGCCGCTCGACGAGCGCCTCGCGCGCCCCGGGGCCGAGCAGCCAGGCCGGCGCGACGAAGCCCGACAGCGGCCACCGGTTCTTCGCGAACCACTCGATGCCCACGTCGATGCGTGCCAGCGCCTCCTCGCGCGAGAGCGACCAGAACTCGCCCTCGCCGCGCGTGTAGCGGCTTCGGCGCAGGCCGTCGAGCCAGCCGGTCGGCGTGCCGTCGTCGCGGTGGGTGCAGCCGTGCAGGGCGAGCTCGTCGCCGCGGCGCACGCGATCGCCGAGCCAGGCGTCGAACGACGTGCTCGGCGGCTCGTCGTGATAGCGCGGCACGGCCAGGACCGTCACCGGCGCGTCGCCGGCGACGTCGCGGATCGCGGCCAGCGTGCGCACGCAGGCGGCGCGCGTCGACGGCGCCGCGTCGTGCAGGACGATGCACACCGTTCGCTCGCTGCGCCCGGTCATCGCTGCAGCGCCTCCGGAACGGCCTCGTGCGCGGCCGGCGCGGGCGTTTCGCCGAGCAGGCGCAGGTAGTGGCCGACGAGGCCCGGCAGGACGATGTTCCAGTCGCTCGCTTCGGCCCGCTGTCGGGCCTGGCGCGAGCGCTCGCTGCGGTCGCTGGCGAACAG
>DATIDZ010000187.1:0-10653 GCA_035456045.1 Caldimonas sp. | reverse complement strand
GGCGCGGCGGCATCGGTCGGCACGCGCGCGACGGCGCGGCCTTCGTCGACGACCGCCGCGGCGGCGCCTTCGTCGCCGGCGCCGATCATCGCCTGGGCGAGCTCGGCGGGCGTCGTCGTCGCGACCGCCGCGCCGTGCACCTTGCGGCCGCGGCGCAGCACCGTCACCTCGTCGGCGTAGGCCATGACCTCGCGGAACTTGTGCGTGATCATGAGCACGGTGCACTCGCCGCGCCGCGCGACGGCGCGGACGAACGCGAGCACCTCGTCGGCCTCCTGCGGCGTCAGCACCGAGGTCGGCTCGTCGAGGATGAGCAGGCGCGGCCTGAGGTAGAGCTGCTTCAGGAGCTCGAGCTTCTGCTTCTCGCCCGCCGAGAGCGACGCCGGCGTCGCGTCGAGGGCGAGCGAGAACGGCGTCGTCGCCAGGAACTCGCGCAGCTCCGCGCGCGCCCGCGGCCAGTCGATCAGGGCCGGCGTGCGACCGCCGGCCAGGAGCAGGTTCTCGGCGACGCTCATGTTGGGCGCGAGCGTGAAGTGCTGGTAGACCATGCCGATGCCGAGCGCGCGCGCGACGACCGGCGTCGCGATGTCCTTCTCGCGGCCGTCGACGACGATCGCGCCGCCGTCGGGTCGCTGAGAGCCGGCGACGCACTTGACGAGCGTGCTCTTGCCGGCGCCGTTCTCGCCGAGCAGGGCGTGGACCGAGCCGGGCGCGACCTTCATCGTCACGCCGTCCATCGCCGTGAAGGCGCCGAAGCGCTTGGTCAGCTCGACGGTCTCGAGCGCGAGCGCGCCGGTCGGCGGCGGGATCGGGTCGAGCGGGGCGGTCATGGCGTGCGCGGCGTCATCGTGTCGTTGCGGCGGTGTCCGAGGCGGTCGATCAGGCGAGCGCTTCGAGCACGGCGCCCGACGACGCCACGGCGCCGAACACGCCGCCCTGCATCGTCACCATCTTCAGCGCGGCGAGGTGGTTGCCGCGGTCGGTGGCCGCGGTGCAATCGGACAGGATCAGGCACTCGAATCCCCGGTCGTTGGCCTCGCGCATCGTCGTGTGCACGCAGACGTCGGTCGTGATGCCGGCCAGCAGCAGGTTGGTGATCCCGCGCGTGCGCAGGATCAGCTCGAGGTCGGTGGCGCAGAACGATCCCTTGCCGGGCTTGTCGATGACGACCTCGCCGGGCAGCGGCGCGAGCTCGGGGATGATCTCCCAGCCCGGCTCGCCGCGCACGAGGATGCGGCCGCACGGCCCCGCGTCGCCTATGCCGCGGCCGCCTTCGCCGATCCGGCGCGAGCGCCAGCGCTTGTTGGCGGGCAGGTCCGAGAGGTCCGGGCGGTGCCCCTCGCGCGTGTGGATGATCGGAAAGCCGAGCGAGCGCAGGCGCGCCATCAGCCTCCTGATCGGCTCGATCGGCGCGCGCGTCAGCGCGAGGTCGTAGCCCATCTTGTCGACGTAGCCGCCGACGCCGCAGAAGTCGGTCTGCATGTCGATCACGACGAGCGCGGTGTTCCCGGGGCGCAGGCTGCCGTCGAACGGCCAGGGATACGGGTCCGCCGAGACGATCGGCAACGCTGCGGTCGCGATGGTGTCGGCGAAGCCGGTCATGTCAGGCGGCCCGGCGGGCGCTCGCCGGCGGCTCGGGCAGGAGGTTGTCGGGCGCATGCCGTCGCGTCGGCGCCGCGAAGCCGCACGACGTGCCGTCGACGTGAACGACGTCGTCTTCCCACGGCAGGCGGAATCGCCCGTTCACCATGTCGTGCATGAACGTGTACGGGCAATCCATCGCGCCGCCCTGCACCGCGACGTAGCCGCGGTGCCAGAGCTGGTACGGGTTGTTCTCGACGGCCCAATGCTTCCTCGCTTCGCGTACGAGGTCGGGCCGGACTTCGCAGGTGATGATCTCGTCAGGCCGGCGGCTGCCCTCGACCATCACCGTGCCGTCGAAGTTGCAGAACATGCCTTCGCCCATCGAGTCGAAGCTGCCGTCGCTGCCGCACAGGCACACGCTCGCCGTCACCATCAGGTTCTGGAACGCGTTGGCCTGGTTGGTGATCTTCCAGGCGTTCGCGATCGGCGCGGTGTAGCCCGCGGTGCGCAGCATCACTTCGGCGCCCCGGTACGCGCACTCGCGCGCCATCTCCGGGAACATGCCGTCGTGGCAGATGATCAGGGCGAGCTTCACGCCCTTGGGACCGTCGATCACCGGGATGCCGACGTTGCCCGGCTCCCACGCCTCGACCGGCACCCACGGATGGAGCTTGCGGTAGTAGAGCGCGACCTCGCCGCGGTCGTCGATGACGATGCCGGTGTTGTACGGATTGCCGTTCGGGTTGAACTCCATCAGCGAGAAGCAGCCCCAGAGCTTGTGCTCGGCGCACGCCGCCTTGAACGCCGCGACCTCGGGCCCGTCCATCCGGCACATCAGCTCGGGCGCGGTGCTCATCGACAGGCCGTGCAGCGCGTACTCGGGGAAGACGACGAGGTCGAGGCCGGCGTTGTTGCGGCGCGCCTTGCCGACCATCGCGACGATGCGATCGGCCTGCGCCGCGAGCTGCGCCGGCGTCGCGACGACGGGCAGCTGCAGCTGCACGAGGCCGATGACGACGCCGTTCGGCGACTTGTTGAGACCTCCGAGACCGCTCATGCGCCTGCTTCCTATTTCACCGACGACAGCTCGCCCGGGCTGCCGCGGGCGACGCTGCCGGGCCGGCAGCTGATGACGAGGATGACGAGCGTCAGCACGTAGGGCACCGCGGCGAAGAGGTAGTAGCCCTGGCTGACGCCGATCGACTGCAGCGCCGGGCCGATCGCGCCGGCGCCGCCGAAGAGGAGCGCCGCGCCGACGCAGCGCAGCGCGCTCCAGCGCGCGAAGATGACGAGGGCGACCGCGATCAGGCCCTGGCCGCTCGAGATGCCCTCGTTCCAGCTGCCCGGATAGAAGAGCGTCAGCGACGCGCCGCCGAGGCCGGCGATCGCGCCCCCGGCCACCGTCGCGGCGATGCGGATGCCGTCGACCGAGTAGCCGAGCGCCTTGGTCGCGCTCGCCGAATCGCCGGCGAGGCGGACGAGCAGGCCCCAGCGCGTGCGACCGAAGCCCGAGTGCAGCGCGATCGCGAGGACGATGCCGAGCGGCAGCAGCGGGTTGACCTGGAGCGCCGCCTGCACCACCGGCGAATCGCTCCAGCCGCCGAGCGCCAGCGGCGGCAGCTGCGCGGCCTGCGGCTGGATCAGCGGCTTGCCGAGGTAGAACGCGAGGCCGGTGCCGAACAGCATCAAGGCGATGCCGGTGGCGACGTCGTTGACGCGCGGCAGCGAGCAGAGCACGCCGTGAAGCAGCGCGAGCGCGGCGCCGGCGAATGCGGCGAGGGCGACGCCGACCCACGGCGAGCCGCTCAAGTAGGCGCCGCCGAATCCGGCCATCGCCGAAAAGACGAGAACGCCTTCGAGGCCGAGGTTGATGCGACCCGACTTCTCGGTCAGGCACTCGCCGAGGCTGACGACGAGGAACGGCACGCCGACGCGCAGCGCGCCGCCGACGATCGCGGCGAGGAAGGGCACGAGGACCTCGCTCGTCATGCGACGCGCTCCGTCGGCGCGACCGGTGCGGTCGGCGCGACCGGCTCCGGCGTCGCACGCTGGCGCCAGCGCCTGGCGACCGTCGCCCAGTCGACGCTGCGCAGCGACTCGCTCGCCAGGATCAGGACGAATGCGATGCCCTGCAGCACCTGCACCGACGCGTCGGGCAGGCCGAGCCGACGCTGCAGCAGGCTGCCCGCGGCGCCGAAGCCGCCGAACAGGATCGCGACCGGGATGATCGCGAACGGGCTCTGGCGGGCGATGAACGCGACCAGGATGCCGGCATAGCCGTAGCCGGCGATCAGCGACGCGTTGGCATTGGTGTGGACGGCCGCGACCTCGACCGCGCCGGCGATCCCGGCCGCCGCGCCGCCGAGGGCGCAGGCGAGCAGGATGAGCCGGTTCGCCGGCAGGCCGACGAGCTGCGCGGTGCGCGGGTTGCCGCCGACGACGCGGACGGCGAAGCCGCTCGGCGTGAAGGCGAGCCAGAGACCGAGGCCGACGCAGGCGACGACGCCGAGGACCAGGCCCCAGTGGACGTCGGAACCGAAGAGGCCGCCGATCTGGACGGTCTCGACGAGCGATCGCGTCGACGGCTTGTTGAGCGTCTTCGGGTCGCGCAGCGGCCCTTCGACGAGCTGCTTGAAGAGCGCGATCGCGGTGTAGGCGAGGAGCAGGCTCGAGATCGTCTCGTTGACGCCGCGGTACTGGCGCAGCGCGCCCGCGAGCGCGATCCATGCCGCGCCGACCGCCATGCCGGCCAAGCACAGCATCGCGCTGCCGACGACGTTGCCCGGCAAGGGAATCGCGTACGGCAGCGCCGCCGCGGCGAGCCCGCCGAGGACGACCGCGCCTTCGCCGCCGATGATGATCAGGCCCGCGCGCGCGGGCAGGGCCACGCACAGCGCCGTCAGCATCAGCGGCGCCGCACGCTGCAGCGTGTTCTGCCACGAGAACCAGTCGCCGAAGGCACCCTTGAACAGGATCGTCCAGGTCTCGACCGGGCTCGCGCCGCCGAGCCAGACGAAGCCGCCGAACAGCAGCAGCGCGGCGGCGAGCGCGCCGACCGGCAGGCAGACGTCGAGGGCCTTCACCGCGAGCCTGCGGAGCGCGAAGCGTTACGCCGAGCCGACGACGCCTTCGACGAGGTAGTTCATCTTCTCGAGCTCGACGTCGGTCTGCTTGATCGTCTTGCCGGCGGCGATGACGGTGGCGCCCTTGTTGTCCCTGAGGCCCGCCGAGCCGCCGGAGAAGATGTCGAAGGTGCCCGCCAGCATCTTCGCCTTCACGTCCTCGGCGTTCTTCTTCGCCGCGTCGGTGACCATGGCGCCGTAGGGCGACATCTTGACGTAGCCCTCCTTGAGCCCGCCGCGCAGGAAGTTCGGATGGGGCTTGCCGGCCTGCGCCGCGTCGATCACCGTCTTGTACGCGGTGAGCCAGTTCCACTCGGCGCCGGTGAGGTACGCGTTCGGCGCGAGCTTGGCCTGGCTGGCGTGATAGCCGCAGACCATCTTGCCGCGCTTGGCGGCCGTCTCGACGACGACCTTGGGGCCGTCGACGTGCATCGTGAAGACGTCGACGCCCTGGTCGGCGAGGCTGTTCGTCGCCTCGGCCTCCTTGACCGGCATCGACCACTCGCCGGTGAAGATGACCGTCGTCGTGATCTTCGGGTCGACCGAGCGCGCGCCCATCGTGAACGCGTTGATGTTCTTCAGCACCTGCGGGATCGGCTTGGCGGCGACGAAGCCGAGCTTCTTCGACTTCGACATGTGGCCGGCGATGACGCCGTTCAGGTACTGGCACTCCTCGACGTAGCCGAAGTAGCTGCCCGCGTTCTTCGGGTTCTTCTCGGTCCACAGGCCCCCGCAGTGCGAGAAGCGAACGTCGGCGAACTTGGGCGCGATCGCCAGCACGTGCGGATCGAAGTAGCCGAACGACGTCGGGAAGACGACCTTGGCGCCGTCCTGCTGGATCATGCCGGTCATCGTCTTCTGCACCGCCGTCGTCTCGGGGACGTTCTCCTCCTCGACGACCTTGATGCCGGGCAGCTTCTTGATCTCGGCGGCGGCCTGCGCCTGCGCCTGGTTGTAGCCGAAGTCGTCGCGCGGGCCGACGTAGATGACGCCGACCGTCAGCGGCTTGGCTTGGGCGAGCGCCGGATGCATCGCCCACGGCGCGAGCGTCGCGAGGGAACCGGCGGAGAGTTGCGCGAGGGCGCGGCGGCGGCTGGAATCGTGGCGATCGGTCATGTCATCCCCTTGCTGGTCGGTGATGCCGCGCGCCCGGCTGACCCTGGTGCACGCGGCGGTATACCAGCGGCAGCGTTCGCAAGACGTGTGCCACGACGACTGCCGAAGGGCGCGAAGCCGACGTCGCCCTGCGCCCCGGTTGTCCGGACAACGCCGGGCATCCGGCAATTGCGCCGCACCCGCGTTGCCGGTAAACCTGCCTCCTGCACCAATCGGAGGAGACACCATGGTCCATCGCACCACCCTGCGCACCTTGCGTGCGCTTGCGTTCGGCGTGCTCGCGGTCGCCTCGTCGCTGGCCTTCGGCCAGGCGGCGCGCCAGTTCAGCTTCGCCTACGACCAGCCGCCGACGACGGCCTACGGCATCGCCGCGAACATCTTCGACACGAAGCTCAAGGAGCTCTCCGGCGGCAAGATGAGCATCAACCAGTTCCCCGGCGCACAGCTCGGCCAGGAGCCGCAGATGCTGCAGAAGATGCGCGCCGGCGACATCGACTTCGTGATCACCTCGACCGCGAACGCGTCGACGCTCGCGCCGCAGGCGGGCGTGTTCTCGCTCCACTTCCTGTTCCGCGACCAGGCGCACCTGCAGAAGGCGCTCGCCGACCCGGCGATCGCCGCCGAGTTCCGCGCCCTCGTCAAGGACCAGGTGCAGGGGGCGCAGGTGCTCGGCCTCCTCACCATGGGCCTGCGCAACATGTACAGCAAGCAGGAGGTGAAGTCGGTCGACGACATCAAGGGCAAGAAGGTGCGCGTGCAGGCGACCAAGACCGAGGACACCCACTTCCCGGCGTATGGCGCGCAGACCGTGCACATGCCGTTCGGCGACGTCTACACGTCGCTGCAGACGGGCGTCGTCAACGTCGCCGAGAACGGCATCAACGTCTACCTCGCGAACAAGCACTACGAGGTCGCGCCGGTGCTCTCGATCACCGAGCACGAGGCGAACAACAACTGCATCTGGGTCAGCGACAAGACCTGGAACAGCCTGAGCCCCGAGCAGCAGAAGTGGGTGCAGGCGGCCGCCGACGAGGTCTCCAGGACCGAGCCGGCGCTGGCCCTCAAGCTCGAGAAGGACTCCGAGACCAAGCTCAAGTCGATCGGCGTCAAGGTCGTCGACAACGTCGACAAGAGCGGCTTCATGAAGGCGGCGACGCCGGTGCAGGACCAGCTCGCCGCCGAGCTCGGCCCGCACGCGGTGAAGCTGCTCAAGATGGTGCGCGAGCTGAAGTAACGCTTCCAGCCGTGCGGTGGCGCCGCCGCCGCACGCTTCTCCCCGACGACGAGACGACCGGATGGCCGACTTCCGCGCCCTGATCCTTCAACGCCATCGCCAGCTCAAGTGGAAGGCGTTCGACGCCCTCGAGGCCGTTCTCATGATCCTCTGCGGCGTGTGCATCTCGATGTTCACGCTCGCCGTCTTCCTCGACGTGCTGACCCGCACGCTCGGCGCGCCCTGGCTGTGGCTGCAGCAGGTCACGACGGCCTTCTTCGCCTGGGGCGTGTTCGTCGGCATGGCCGCGGCGACCCGCCGCAACGACCACTTCTACCTGACCGAGATCACCAAGCGGATGACCGGCGCGCCGCGCTCGACGATCGAGATCGCCAACCGGCTCGTCGTCCTCGTCGTCGCCGCGCTGCTGGTCTGGTTCGGCACCAAGAACGCCGTGCTCGACCTCGGCAGCTACCGGATGCCGTCGCTCATCCCGCTGACCGTCTACACCGCGATCGTGCCGATCGCCGGCGTCCTGATCTTCCTGTTCACGCTCGAGCAGCTGATCTGCGGCTGGCAGAACGGCTTCGAGGGCCCCGAGGACCGAGACGACACGCGCGAGGCCGTGCTGTGAGCGCCGCCGGCGTCCTGATCCTGATGACGGTGCTGTTCCTCGGCTTCGGCTACATGGGCGTGCCGGTCTCGTTCGCGCTCATCGCCGGCGTCCTCGTCGCGACGGCGTTCACGCCGATCAGCATGCAGTCGATGGTCGGGCAGCTCTTCCATGGCATCGACTCGGAGACCCTGCTCGCGGTGCCGTTCTTCCTGCTCGTCGGCGAGCTGATGGCGTCGTCGGACGTCGCCTCGCGAATGATCCGGCTCTCGCAGACGCTCGTCGGCCACCTGCGCGGCGGCCTGGCGCAGGTGGTGACGCTGTTCTCCATGTTCTTCGCCGGCATCTCGGGCTCGTCGACCGCCGACGTCGCGGTCCTGAGCCGGACCATCGCCAAGGACATGGACAAGGAGGGCTACGACCGTGCCTTCACCGCGGCGCTGATCGCCTCGGCGTCGACGATGGCCAACCTGATCCCGCCGAGCATCATGGCGGTCGTCTACGGCGCGACCGGCAACGTCTCGATCGGCGGCCTGTTCCTCGCCGGCGTCGTGCCGGGCGTGCTGATCGGCATCGGCCTGATGATCTACAGCTACTTCTGGGGCCCGGTCGGCGTGCTCAAGAAGCGCGCGCCGATGACCGAGGTGCTCGTCGCGGCGCGCGGGTCGGCGCTGCCGCTGGTCATTCCCGTCATCATCATGGGCGGCATCCTGAGCGGCTGGTTCACGCCGACCGAGGCCGGAATGATGGCGGCGATGTACATCCTCGTCGTCCTCATCCCGGCCCTCAACCGCGGCCACGTCCGCGAGCTGCCGCGCGACTTCATGTACGCCGGGCTCCTCTATTCGCTGCCGCTCGCCGCGGTCGCGGGCGCATCGGCGTTCGGCTGGATGGTCGCGTACCTGCGCGGGCCGGACATCGTCGCGAGCTACATCACGGCGTTCGCGGGAACGAACGGGCCGATGATCATGTTCCTGCTCGTCTGCGTCTTCATCATCGTCGGCGACTTCATCGACGCGGTGCCGGCGATCATCATCTTCATGCCGATCATCAACAAGCTGACGCAGGTCGGCGACATCAAGCCGCTGCACATGGGCGTGGTCATCATCACGACGCTGGTGTTCGGCCTGATCACGCCGCCGTACGGCCTGTCGCTGCTGGTCGCGTCGAAGTACGTCGGCGTCGGCTTCGGCAAGGCGGTCGTCCGCTCGCTGCCGCTCTACGTCGTCTTCCTGCTGACGATCGCGTTCGTCGTCCTCTTCCCCGACGTCGTGCTCTGGCTGCCCAAGCAGTTCCTGCCGGAATCGGTCGGCTGCTTCAAGGCGCCGGGCGGATCGGGATTCATCTGCCCCTGACTTCTCTCGAGCGAGGTCCGACCATGCATGCCTTCGCCGCTTCCGAGGCGCCGTTCGGCGTCCGCCCGCTGACGCCGCGTCTCGGCGCCGAGATCTCCGGCCTCGACCTCGCACGCGGCATCGCGCCCGACGACTTCCGCGCCCTCTACGACGCGTTCCTGCGCTACCAGGTGCTGCTGTTCCCGCCCAACGAGCTGCCGCCGGCGGCGCAGGTCGCGTTCGCGCGCCAGTTCGGCGAGGTCCAGGTGCACGTGATGTCGATGTACCACGCCGACGGCTTCCCCGAGCTGTATCGGCTCTCGAACCTCGACGCGGCCGGCAAGCCCGACGGCAAGCACCCCGACAAGGGAACGCTGTACTGGCACACCGACGGCTCGTGGCGGCGCGTCACCGGGCAGGCGACGATCATCTACGGCGAGATCGTTCCCGAGACCGGCGGCGAGACGCACTTCTGCGACATGTACGGCGCCTACGAACGGCTGAGCGAGGCGTGGAAGAAGCGAATCGCCGGCCTGCGCGCGGTCCACAACCTCGACTTCTCGCGCACGCGCCGGCACGGCACCGATCTCATGACCGAGGCACAGAAGAAGGAGGCGCCGCCGGTCGAGCATCCGATCGTGCGGCGCCATCCCGAGACGGACCGCACGTGCCTCTACCTCGGCGACCACGCCGAGTCGATCGTCGGCATGCCGTACGACGAGGGACGGGCCCTCATCGACGAGCTCAACGCGCTCGCCGTCCACCCGGACCTGACCTACGAGCACCGCTGGCAGCCGCGTCAGCTGATCCTCTGGGACAACCGCTGCGTCATGCACCGGGCCACCGAGTACGACCCGAGGACGCAGGCGCGCGTCGTGCGCCGCTGCACCGTGCTCGGCGAAGAGCCGGTCGGCGCGACGGCCTAGCGCGCGGGCCTCGTCGCCGGCGGCGCCGCGCGTCGCTTCGAGTTTCTTCACGCGCGTTCCGGCACGAACGGCGCTTCCCGAGCGCGGGCTTCGCCGACAATCACCGCATGCTGAACGGCCTCGACAAGTTCCTGCTCTTCGTCGCCCTGCCCGCGGTGGTGCTCGCCTCGCTGATCGAGGCGATCGTCCTGGCGCGGCTGCGCTCGTACGACTGGCGCGCCAGCGCGGTCTCGCTGTTCGACCTGTTCGCGCGCGTCGCGGTGCAGATCTTCCTGCCGCTCTCGATCGCGACGCCGCTGATCGCCCTCGCCTACCAGCATCGCCTCGGCGACATCGCGCTCGACGGAGCGGCCGCCCTCTTCGCGCTCTTCATCGGCCAGGAGTTCTGCTACTACTGGTTCCACCGTGCCGCGCACCGCGTCCGCTGGTTCTGGTGCAACCACGCCGTCCACCACTCGCCCAACGAGCTGAACCTGTCGGCCGCGTACCGCATCGGCTTTCTCGGCCGCGCCAGCGGCAGCTCCGTCTTCTACGTGCCGCTGATCTGGTTCGGCTTCGAGCCGAAGGTCGTCTTCGCGATGCTGACGCTCAACCTGCTCTACCAGTTCTGGATCCACGCGACGTGGATTCCGAAGCTCGGCTGGCTCGAGCTCGTGCTGAACACGCCGTCTGCGCACCGCGTCCACCACGCCGCCAACCTCGAGTACCTCGACGCCAACTACGGCGGCGTGCTGATCGTCTTCGA
>DATIDZ010000186.1:0-15004 GCA_035456045.1 Caldimonas sp. | reverse complement strand
CGGCGACGAAGCCGTTGGCGCTGCTGCCCACGAAGGCTTGCAGCGACGACGCCATGCCGCGCCGCTCGGGAACGAGATCGAGGACCATCAGGGTCACGACCGGCACCATCGTCGCCCAGCCGAAGGCGTAGAGCGCGATCGGCACCAGCGCCCACCACGCGCTTGGTGCGAGCAGCAGGTTGAGGGCGAGGTTGATCACGCCGATGCCCGCCATCACGATGAAGCCGTAGCGGATCTGACGGGTCGCCTTGACGCGGCCCGCCATGCGGCCGGAGAGGAATGCGCCGGACATGATGCCCGCGATGGTGAGGACGAAGAACCAGAAGAACTCGTCGGGCTGCAGGCCGAGGATCTCGCCCAGGAACACCGGCGCCGACAGCACGTAGAGGAACATGCCGTTGAACGGGATTCCGCTCGCCAGCGCGAGCATGAGGAAGCGCGGGTTGCTGGCGAGGCTCCAGTAGCCGCGAAACAGGTTGCGGGCATTGAACGGCTGCCGTTCCGAGACGTGCAGCGTTTCCGGCAGCACCTTCCAGTTGAGCACGAAGAGGACGACACCCACGCCCGTGAGCAGCCAGAAGATCGAATGCCAGCCGGCGTGCACGAACAGGAATCCGCCCACCATCGGCGCCACCGCGGGCGCGACGCCGAAGTAGATCGTCACCTGCGACATCACCCGCTGCGCGTCGGCCGGGGGGAACATGTCGCGGATGACGGCGCGCGAGACGACGATGCCCGCGCCCGCCGACATGCCCTGCAAGGCGCGGAAGAGCACGAGCGCGCCGATGTGATGCGAGAGCGCGCAACCGATCGAGGCGAGGGTGAAGACGACGAGGCCGGCGAGCACCACCGGGCGGCGGCCGAAGCTGTCCGACAGCGCGCCATGGAACAGATTCATGATCGCGAAGCCGAAGAGGTAGGCCGAGAGCGTCTGCTGCATCTCGACCGGCGACGCGCCGATCGCCTTCGCAATGCCGGTGAAGGCCGGCAGGTAGGTGTCGATCGAGAACGGGCCGAGCATGCCGAGGCAGGCGAGCAGGACCGCCAGCGCCCAGCTCGGCGCCTGCCAGATCGTGCGTGCATCAGGATTCATCGCCCGACCCAGTGTAGGCAGCGCGGCGGCGGCCGCCTGTCGGACAAAAAGAGTGAAGCGAGCCGATAGGCCGGATTCTGTGCAGCGCCTCGGCCTTGCGGCCGCGGCACCGTGGCCGCCATTCCTCTGGGCCGGGCATCGCTGCCCGGCTCGGTGCTCCCTACCCGCCGGCTCGTGCGGAGCCACACTTCCAGGCCAGCGCCGAAGCGCCCGCCCACGCCGGCCTATTTGGTATTGCTGCGCGTAGAGATTGCCCGTTTCACCCGACGCCTCGTCTTTCGATCCGGCACCGACTCGTCTCTGTTGCTCTGATCCTCACCTCGCGGTGGACAGCCGTTAGCTGCTACGCTGCCCTGTGCAGTCCGGACCTTCCTCGCGTGCCGTACGTGACGGCACCCGCGGCGGCCTGGCTCGCTTCACCCCGGGATTATCGACGGCGAGCCTTCCCCTCGCCCGGCGCCGGTCGAGGCGACGAACGGCGCTCGGCAGCGGGCCTGGCTAGAATGCCTGCCGCGGGGCGAACGCGCCGCCCTCTCGCGTCAACCGATTCGCTGTTGTCGCGTTTTCATGACTGGTCTCGCTCGAAATGCCCTGCACGCCAGAGCGGCGACTCATGAAGTGCCCCTTCCCATCCATGCAACGATTCAGGAGTTACCCGATGAAGACCACATTTGCTCTGTGCGCAGCCGCCGCGGCCATCGCCGTGTTCTCGCAAGGCGCTTTCGCGCAAGCCTCGGCCCCGGCCAATCGCGCCGAGGTCAAGGCCGAGGCGAAGGCCGCCACCAAGGCCCCGACGGGCGAGGCCCAGACGACGACGAAGGCGCCCTCGACGGCGTCTGACAAGACGCGCGACGAGCGCAAGGCGGCCACCAAGTCCGACAAGGCCAGCGGCAACCTGAAGACCGCGGGCGAAAGCGCGTCGGTCAAGGAAGACAAGGCCATGAAGAGCACCGGCACGGAAACCACCCGTGACGAGCGCAAGGCGAAGACCAAGGCCGAGAACAAGAGCGGCAAGATCCCGGCGGCTGGCGAAAAGGCCAACTGAGCGTTCGGGAGAGCGGCTCTTCGGAGCCGATCCGAAAATGCGGCTCTTCGGAGCCGCTTTTTCATGGCCGCGGCGCTCAGCCCTTGGCGCCGCGCACCTCGCGGATGTCGCGCACCGAGACCTCCGACGTCCCCTCCTTGTCGAGCTGGAACAGCTCGGTCGCCTTGAGCAGCTTGGTGAGGGTGGCGTAGCCGTAGTTTCGCGGGTCGAACGACGCCTGGTTGCCGATCTGCTGACCGACGGCGCCGACGCGTGCCCAGCCGCTCTCGCCGGCCGCTGCCTCCACGGCGTTGCGCAGGAGGCTGACCAGCTTGGCGTCGCGCTTGAGCTTGGCCGCGGGCACGCGCAGCGGCGTCGCACCGCTCTCGTCGCGCGACAGCTCGCCGGTGTCGATGTCGACCGCGGCCGCCGCGACCGCCAGCTTGTCGAGGTAGAGGAAGCGCGAGCACGCGTTGACGAACGGCTCGGGCGTCTTCTGACCGCCGAAGCCGTAGACCGCCGCGCCCTTGGCGCGCAGGTACATCACGAGCGGCGTGAAATCGGCATCGGACGAGACGATGCCGAACGCCTCCGGCTGGTCCGAGTAGAGAAGGTCGAGCGCATCGATGACCATCGCCATGTCGCTCGCGTTCTTGCCCTTCGAGTAGTCGAACTGCTGCATCGGCCGGATCGCGTGCTCGTGTAGCAGTTCCTCCCAGCCGCGCAGCTCCTGCTTCTTCCAGTTGCCGTAGGCGCGGCGGATGCTCGTCTCGCCGTACGTCGACAGCTCGTTGAGGATGAGGCCGATCTTGGCCGACGGCGAGTTGTCGGCGTCGATCAGGAGCGCGATGCGCGGCGGCTTGTCGATCATGGGGTCCGATCGGAAGAGGTCAGGCGGCGAGGCGCCAGGCGAGCGTCTCGCCGCCGCGAAGCGGCTTGAGCTCGGCATCGCCGAACGGCAGCGACTCGGGCAAGGTCCACGAGACCTTCTTCAGCGTCACCGTCGTGGTGTTCGGCGCCAGGCCGTAGAAGGCGGGCCCGGCGCGGCTCGCGAACTGCTCGAGTCGATCGAGCGCGCCGGCGGCTTCGAACGCCTCTGCGTACAGCTCGATGGCGCTGAACGCCGTGTAGCAGCCGGCGCAGCCGCTCGCGTGCTCCTTCAGCGCCGCCGCGTGCGGCGCGCTGTCGGTGCCGAGAAAGAAGCGGCCTCCCGGCGACGTCGCCGCAGCGACGAGCGCGCGCCGGTGCTCCTCGCGCTTGAGCACCGGCAGGCAGTAGTAGTGCGGCCGGATGCCGCCCGTGAAGATCGCGTTGCGGTTGAAGAGCAGGTGATGCGCGGTGATCGTCGCCGCCGTCTTCGGCCCGGCGTCGGCGACGTACTGCGCGCCCTCCTTCGTCGTCACGTGCTCGAGCACGATCCTCAGGCCCGGGAAGTCGCGGCGCAGGTGACTCAGGTGGCGCTCGATGAACACCGCCTCGCGATCGAAGACGTCGACGCTCGGGTCGGTGACCTCGCCATGGACGAGCAGGACGATGCCTTCCTTCTCGGCGGCGGCGAGGGTCGCCGCGACGTGGCGCAGGTCGGTGACGCCGGCGTCGCTGTGCGTCGTGGCGCCGGCCGGGTAGAGCTTGATGGCGAGGATGCCGGCCTCGCGCGCGCGCCGCATCTCGGCGGGCGGCGTCGTGTCGGTCAGGTAGAGCGTCATGAGCGGCTCGAAGGCGACTCCCTCGGGAACGGCGGCGAGGACGCGCTTGCGGTAGTCGAGCGCCTGCTCGACCGTGACGATCGGCGGGCGCAGGTTCGGCATCACGATCGCGCGCCCGAACTGGCGCGCGCTGTGCGGGACGACCGCGCGCAGCGCGGCGCCGTCGCGGACGTGGAGATGCCAGTCGTCGGGTCGAACGATCGTGAGTTCCTGGGCCACGCGCCGATTGTCACATCGGCCCGGCCGCCGGCGCGCAACGATCGGCCGAGGGCAGGCGCCGTCCCGGCGGCAGCGCTGCGCTCAGTGGGCCAGGATCTTCGAGAGGAATTCCTTGGCGCGCGGCGAGCGGGCGTCGGGGTTGCCGAAGAAGTCCTCGCGCGTGCAGTCCTCGACGATCCTTCCGGCGTCCATGAAGATGACGCGATGGCTCACCTTCTTGGCGAAGCCCATCTCGTGGGTCACGACCATCATGGTCATGCCTTCCTTGGCGAGCAGCACCATCACGTCGAGCACCTCGCCGACCATCTCGGGGTCGAGCGCCGACGTCGGCTCGTCGAACAGCATGACGATCGGGTCCATGCTGAGCGCGCGCGCAATCGCGACGCGCTGCTGCTGGCCGCCGGAGAGCTGGCCCGGGTACTTGTCCTTGTGCACCATCAGGCCGACGCGATCGAGCATCTTGAGGCCGCGTGTCTTGGCGTCGTCCTGCGAGCGGCCGAGAACCTTGATCTGCGCCAAGGTCAGGTTCTCGGTCACTGTGAGGTGCGGGAAGAGCTCGAAGTGCTGGAACACCATGCCGACGCGCGAGCGCAGCTTGGGCAGGTCGGTCTTCGGGTCGGAGAGCGAGATGCCGTCGACGACGATGTCGCCCTTCTGGAACGGCTCGAGCGCGTTCACGGTCTTGATCAGCGTCGACTTGCCCGACCCCGACGGTCCGCAGACGACGACGACCTCGCCCTTCTTGATCGAAGTGGTGTTGTCGGTCAGCACCTGGAAGGTGCCGTACCACTTGGAGACGTTCTTGATGTCGATCATCTTGCAGGTCTCGATTCGGGTTCAGCGGATGATGGCGATCTTCTTCTGCAGCTGGCGCACCGTCATCGACAGGCTGAAGCAGATGACGAAGTAGACGACGGCGGCGGCGAGGTAGGTCTCGACCGGGCGGTTGAAGTTCTTGCCGGCGACTTCGAAGCCCTTCAGCAGGTCGTAGGCACCGATCGCGTACACCAGCGACGTGTCCTGGAACAGGATGATCGTCTGCGTCAGCAGCACCGGCAGCATGTTGCGGAACGCCTGCGGCAGGACGATCAGCTTCATGCACTGCGCGTACGTCATGCCGACCGCGTACCCCGCGGCGACCTGCCCCTTGGGCACCGACTGGATGCCGGCCCGCATGATCTCGGAGTAGTACGCGGCCTCGAAGACGGTGAAGGTGATGATCGCCGAGACCTCGGCGCCGAGCGGCCTGCCGAGCAGCAGCGGGATCAGCAGGAAGAACCACAGGATCACCATCACCAGCGGAATCGAGCGCAGCACGTTCACGTAGGCGGCCGCCGGCATCACCAGCCACGGCTTGCCCGAGAGGCGCATGAGCGCCAGCACCGTGCCGAGGGCGATGCCGCCGATCATCGCGACGAGCGTCAGCTGCACCGAGAATGCCATCCCCTTGAGGATGAAGCTCTGGACGATCTGCCAGTTGAAGAAGCCGAAGTCGAGGTTCATGCCCGCGGCTCCGTCACTTCGCGCCGAGCAGGCCGGGGACCTGGACGCGCCGCTCGATCAGCGCGGCGAGCCGGTTGACCGCGAACGCCGAGACGAAATAGAGCAGCGTCACCGCCAGGTAGACCTCGACCCCGCGGGAGGTCTCTTCCTGCGCCTGCATCGCGAACATCGTCAGCTCGGCGATCGACACCGCGAACGCGACCGAGGTGTTCTTGATGATGTTCATCGACTCGCTCGTGAGCGGCGGGATGATGATCCGAAACGCCATCGGCAAGAGCACGTAGCGGTAGGTCTGGACGCGCGTCAGGCCGGTCGCCAGGCCGGCGTAGGTCTGTCCCTTGGGCAGCGACTGGATGCCGGCACGCACCTGCTCGGCGATCCGCGCCGAGGTGAAGAAGCCGAGCGCGAAGACGACCAGCACGAAGCTCGGCACGGCGCGCAGCGACAGGAAGATCGACGGGATGACGTGGTACCAGAGGAAGATCTGGACCAGCAGCGGGATGTTGCGGAAGAGCTCGGTCCAGGCATTGCCGATGAAGACGAGCGGCTTGCTCGGCGTCGTGCGCAGGATGCCCATGAGCGAGCCGAAGAAGAGGGCGACGATGAGCGCGAGCACCGCGACCGACATCGTCCAGCCCCATGCGGACATCATCCACTGCAGGTAGGTCTGGCCGCCGCCCGTGTCCTGCAGGAAGACCTGCCAATCCCACTTGCCCACGCGTTCTCCCCCAGGCGGGTCTTCGCGGCGGATGCCGGCGCCCCAGAAACGAAACAGCGCGACGCGAATGGCTCCGCGCCGCGCTGACCGCAATGTAAGCAAACTTCGCGCCGCTGGCGCTAGGACTTACCTCAGGCGGCTCGACCGTCCCTCGGCGTCCCCCGAATCACGGCTGGGCGTATTCCTCGAGCGGCTTGTCGGTGGGATTGGCCCATGCCGCCTTGGTGGCGTCGCTCGCCGGCAGATTGACGCGCGTGTTTCCCGGCGGGATCGGCTGCATGAACCACTTGTCGTAGAGCTTGGCGACCTCGCCGCTCTTGGCCATGTTGCGAACGCTGTCGTCGACCGCCTTCTTGAACGCCGGGTCGTCCTTGCGATACATGATCGCGATCGGCTCGACGCTGAGCGGCTCGCCGACGATGGCGAAGTCGGCCGGGTTCTTGGCCTTCGAGATCAGGCCGGCGAGGATCTGGCCGTCCATCACGAACGCGTCGGCGCGGCCCGACTCGAGCAGCAGGAAGCTGTCGGAGTGGTCCTTGCCGTTGAGCTCCTTGAAGTCCATGCCGGCCGCGCGCTTGTTCTTGCGCAGCAGCTGCACCGAGGTCGTGCCGGTCGTCGTCGCGACGGTCTTGCCGTTCAGGTCGGCGATGCCCTTGATGCCCGAGCTCTTCTTGGTGGCGATGCGCACTTCCTCGACATAGAGCGTCGGCGCGAAGGCGACGTCCTTCTGGCGGGTCGCGTTGTTGGTCGTCGAGCCGCACTCGAGGTCGACCGTGCCGTTCTGGACCAGCGGGATCCGGTTCTGCGAAGTCACCGGCTGGTACTTGATGTCGATCTTGGCCAGGCCGAGCTGCTTCTGGATGTCGGAGATGATGTGCTGGCACACGTCGTAGTGGAAGCCCGTGTACTTGCCGTCGCCGAGCGTGAACGCGAGCGCGCCCGACGATTCGCGCACCCCCATGGTGATGCTGCCGGTGTCCTTGATCTTCTTCAGCGTGTCCTCGGCGTGCGCCGTGCCGACGACCGCGAACGCCGCCGCGACGACCGCGACACCGCTCAAAAACGACTTCTTCATGGTTGCTCCTGATGGTTGAAAGCCGGGGGCCCGCCGACTACAACGAAATTCTAGGCAGGACCGCCGACCGGGCCCGCCGGGTTTGCGGCAGACCGAGGGTTTTGCCGGAGGAGGATCGCAACCTCCGTGCCCGGCTGCCGCTCAGGCCTCGACCGCCTCGGCGCTGCTCTGCTGCAGCTGCCACATCTCGGCATAGCGGCCGCCGCGCGCGACCAGCTCGCCGTGCGTGCCGCGCTCGACGATCCGGCCCTCCTCCATCACCAGGATCTGGTGCGCATCGACGACGGTCGACAGGCGGTGGGCGATGACCAGGGCGGTGCGATTCCTCGCCGCGCTCTGCAACTCGGCCTGGATCGCGCGCTCGTTGGCCGAGTCGAGCGCCGACGTGGCCTCGTCGAAGATCATGATCGGCGGGTTCTTGAGCAGCGTCCGCGCGATGGCGACGCGCTGCTTCTCGCCGCCCGACAGCTTCAGTCCGCGCTCGCCGACGATGGTGTCGTAGCCCTTCGGCGTCGAGGCGATGAACGAGTGGATGTGCGCCGAGCGCGCCGCGCCCTCGACCGCAGCGCGGTCGGCGCCGGTGCGACCGTAGGCGATGTTGTATTCGACCGTATCGTTGAAGAGCACGGTGTCCTGCGGGACGATGCCGATCGATTCGCGCAGGCTCTTCTGCGTGACGCTTCTGATGTCCTGGCCGTCGATCGAGATGCGGCCGGAGTCGACGTCGTAGAAGCGGAACATGAGTCGCGCCAGCGTGCTCTTGCCCGACCCCGACGGCCCGACCACGGCGACCGTCTTGCCGGCCGGGATCTCGAAGCTGACGCCGTGCAGGATCTCGCGATCGGCGTCGTAGCCGAAGCGCACGTCGTCGAAGCGGACGGCGCCGCCGCGCGGCACGAGCGGCGTGGCGTCGGGGGCGTCGGCGATCTCGCGGTTCTGGCCGAGCAGGGCGAACATCTTCTCCATGTCGATCAGCGACTGCTTGATCTCGCGGTAGATGACGCCGAGGAAATTGAGCGGAATATAGAGCTGGATCATCAGCGCGTTGACGAGCACCAGGTCACCGAGCGTCATCGTGCCGGCGACGACGCCGACGGTCGCGCGCCAGACCAGCAGCGTCACCGCCGTCGCGATGATCAGGCTCTGGCCGAGGTTGAGCAGCGAGAGCGACGTCTGCGACTTGACCTGCGCCTTCTCGAGTCGATGCAGATTCTCGTCGTAGCGCGCCTGCTCGAAGCCCTCGTTGGAGAAGTACTTGACCGTCTCGTAGTTGAGGAGCGCGTCGAGCGCCTTGGTGTTGGCCTTCGAGTCCTGCTCGTTCATGGCTCGCCGGAACGCGGTTCGCCACTCGGTGACGCTCACCGTGAAGGCGATGTAGATCACGAGAGCGCCGAAGGTGATCGCGGCGAACCAGCCGTCGAACTTCGCCGAGAGCAGCACGATCACCATCGTGATCTCGACCAGCGTCGGCAGGATGTTGTAGATGGTGTAGTTGAGGAGCGACTGGATCGAGCGCGAGCCGCGCTCGATGTCGCGCGAGACGCCGCCGGTCTGGCGCTCGAGATGAAATCGCAGGCTGAGCGCGAGCAGGTGCTCGAAGGCCTCGAGCGAGACGCGCCGCGCGATCCGCGCCGCCACCGGGAAGAACAGGAACTCGCGCAGCTCGGTGAACAGCGTGATCGAGACGCGCAGCGCGCCGTAGGCGATCAGGATCGCGACCGGCACGACGAGCGCCGTGCGCGGGTCGCCGGGCTTGAGCGCTAGCGCGTCGACCAGGCTCTTCAGGACGAGGGGAACGCCGATGTTGGCGAGCTTGGCCGCGACCAGGCAGGCGAGCGCGACGAGCACGCGCCAGCGCCAGGCCCAGACGTAGGGCAGCAGCTTGGCGAGCGTGCGCCAGTCGGATCTGGGCGCTTGTCCCTCGCGCGGGCCGGCCGCGGCGGTGGGCGGCGGCGTGGAGAGGGCGGCAGGTCGCATCGGCGGCGGGCTCAGCGGTGTATTGATGGAAGAATCGGCCGTTCGCCGCTTCGAGGTGAGAGCAATATGCCCGAGATTTCAGACGAGGACGCCCGCGCGGTCGTCTCCGGCATCGCGCCGCTGCAGCTGCCCGACGACCGCCACCTCGCGATGCGGACGATGCCGATGCCTGCCGACGCCAACGGCAACGGCGACATCTTCGGTGGCTGGATCATGGCCCAAGTCGACATCGCCGGCGCCGTCCTTCCGGCCAGGATCGCGAAGGGCCGGATCGCCACCGTCGCGGTCAACCAGTTCGTCTTCAAGCAGCCGGTCTCGATGGGCGACCTGCTCAGCTTCTATGTCCGCGTCGAGCGCATCGGCCGGACGTCGGTCACCGTCAACGTCGAGGTCTTCGCCGAGCGCAACCCGGCCGATCTCCACGTCGTCAAGGTCACCGAAGCCAATCTCACGTACGTGGCCATCGACGGCAACGGCCGGCCCAGACCACTGCCGACCTAGGCGCGGCGCCGTCGCGCCGGTAGACACAACAACGACAGGGAGGAGACGACATGAACGAAGCCAAGAGCGGCGGGGATGCCCTGTTCATCCTGCTCGGCGCGATCATGGTGCTGGCGATGCACGGCGGCTTCGCCTTCCTGGAGCTCGGCACCGTGCGGGCGAAGAACCAGGTCAACGCGCTGGTCAAGATCATGGTCGACTTCGCGATCTCGACCGTCGCCTACTTCTTCGTCGGCTACGCCATCGCCTACGGCATCCACTTCTTCACCGGCGCCGACGCGCTCGCTGCCAAGAACGGCTACGAGCTGGTCAAGTTCTTCTTCCTCCTCACCTTCGCCGCCGCGATCCCCGCGATCGTGTCGGGCGGCATCGCCGAGCGCTCGCGGTTCGGGCCGCAGCTGGTCGCGACGGCGGTCCTCGTCGGCGCCCTTTACCCGCTCTTCGAAGGCGTCGCGTGGAACGGCAACTTCGGCATCCAGGCGTGGATCAAGTCCGCCGCCGGCGCCGAATTCCACGACTTCGCCGGCAGCGTCGTCGTCCACGCGGTCGGCGGCTGGGTCGCGCTGGCGGCCGTTCTCCTCCTCGGTGCGCGCAGCAACCGCTACCGCAAGGACGGCGCGGTGAGCGCGCATCCGCCGTCGAGCATCCCGTTCCTCGCCCTCGGCGCGTGGATGCTCACGGTCGGCTGGTTCGGCTTCAACGTGATGAGCGCGCAGACGCTCGACAAGATCTCGGGCCTGGTCGCGGTCAACTCGCTGATGGCGATGGCCGGCGGAACGATCGTCGCGACGCTCGTCGGGCGCAACGACCCCGGCTTCGTCCACAACGGACCGCTTGCGGGCCTGGTCGCGGTCTGCGCCGGATCCGACGTCATGCATCCGCTCGGCGCGCTCGCCACCGGCGGCGCCGCGGGCGCGATCTTCGTCCTGCTCTTCACCCTGACGCAGAACCGCTGGAAGATCGACGACGTGCTCGGCGTCTGGCCCCTGCACGGCCTGTGCGGCGCGTGGGGCGGCATCGCGGCCGGCGTCTTCGGCCAGGCGGCGCTCGGGGGCCGCGGCGGCGTCGCGATCTCGGCGCAGCTGATCGGCACCGCGCTGGGCATCGCCTGGGCGTTCGCCGGCGGCCTCGTCGTCTACGGCGTGCTGCGCGCGGTCGTCGGCCTGCGCCTGTCGCAGGAAGACGAGTTCGCCGGCGCCGACCTCTCGATCCACAAGATCGGCGCGACGCCCGATCGCGAGGTCAGCTGGTAGGGCTCGCCGCCGCCTGGGCTTCCGGGACGTCGAAGCGCCACGCCGCTCCCGACGAGACGATTCGCCCGCCGGTCGGCGAGGCGAAGTGCGTGCCGAGGACGAGCACGTCGCGATCGGCCTGCTCGCGCAGGAACCGCATGCGGGTCGCGAACGCCTGCTCGGAGTCGGCGTTGAAGCGCGACTCGACGCGCGGATCGCAGCACTGGATCGGGTGGTGCATGAGGTCGCCGGTGATGACCGCCTCGGCGCCGGCCGAGCGGATGCGAACGCTGACGTGCCCGCGCGTGTGGCCGGGCGTCGGCTCGAGGCGGACCTCGTCGGTGATCGCGTGCGAGCTGTCGACCCAGTCGACCAGGCCGGCGTCGAGCACCGGCTGCACCGAGTCGGCGAGCACCTCGCGCGCGTTCTCGTCGTCGTCCGCAGCCAGGCCGTCGTAGTCGAGGCGGCTGAGGAGGTAGCGCGCGCACGGGAACGTCGGCACCCAGCGGCCGTCGGCGAGGCGCGTGTTCCAGCCGACGTGGTCGGAGTGCAGGTGCGTGCACAGCACGGCGTCGACGCCGTCGAGCGCGAAGCCGGCGGCGGCGAAGTCGGCGAGGAAAGGGCCGCTCAGCCGGGTCCAGGCGGGCAAGGCGCGCACCTTGTCGTTGCCGACGCAGGTGTCGACGACGATCGTCTTGCCGCGCGACTCGACGACGAATGCATGGATCGACGCGATCAGGCGGCCGTCGGCAGTCGCGAATTGCGGCTTCAGCCAGGCGTACGACCGCACGGCCTCGGCGCTCAGGTTGGAGAACAGGAAGGTCGGCGGCACGCTGGCGAAGAGGGGCGACGCCGCGCCGCCCGACTCGACGATGCGCGTGATCGTCACCTCGCCGACGCGCCAGCGAAGCGGCGCGCTCAAGCGCGAATCCCGATGGTCTTCATCCGAGGCACCTCCGGAGGCGATCATCGCTCAGGACAGCGGCAGCCGGGCGACGTGCGCCGCCAGCGCCTCGCCGCACGCGCGGTACACCGGCTCGCCGGGATGAAAGCCGTCGCTCGCCATGCCGGCGGCGTCGAGGTCGAGCGCGAAGGCGGCGTGCGAGACATCGGTGCGCGTCGCCGCCCAGCGCGCCAGCGCGGCGTCGTGACGGCGCGCGTCGCCGCCCATGACGCTGCGCAGCGGCTCGGGCAGGAGCGGAAAGCGGTGCACCGGCGGCAGCGGCGCGAAGACGACGTGACGCACGCCCGCCCGCTCGAGCAGCCAGTCGGCGAGCGCGGCGCGATCGCGCACGGCGCGCCGCGTCGTCACCTGGTCGATGACGTCGTTGACGCCGGTGATGACGACGGCGACGTCGGCGCTGAGCGGCGCCGCGCCGACGAGAAGATCGTGGACGCCGCGCGTCGTCAGCCCGGTGCGGGCGCGCAGCGCCCAGTGGATTCGCCTTCCGGTCGCGGCGTGCAGCGTTCGCACGAGGTGGCCGACGACGGCCTGCTCCTGGCGCGCGACGCCGACGCCGGCGGCCGAGGAATCGCCGGCGACGAGGAGGCGCAACGGCGATGCACCCGCGGCGCCGACGCAGCCGTCGCGGTCGCCGTCCGCCTCGGGCAGCACCGGCGCGCGGCGTCGCGTCGCGAGGGCCTGTGCGATGAGCAGCGGCGCGAGCGCGACCTTGAGGGCCAGGGCGGCCGCCGCCGGTGCGACGCGCTCGGCGGGCAGCGCGGCCGCGGCGCGGCCGCCGCCGTCAGAAGCGCGAGAAGTCGGGCTTGCGCTTCTCGAAGAAGGCACTGAAGGCTTCCTTCGCTTCCGGGCTCTGCAGGCGAGCGCCGACGATGTCCCGCTCGACGGCGATCGCTTCGAGCGCCGCCGCCGAGCGGCCGCGCCGCAGCAGCCGCTTGGTCTCGCGCACCGCGCCGGGCGGCAGCGCATTGAAGCGCTCGGCGACGCGGCGCGCATGCCGGACGACTTCGCTCGCCGGCAGCACGGCGTTGGCGATGCCGCACTCGACCGCATCGGCGCCCGTGAACGGGTCGCCGAGGAGGAGCTTCTCGGCGGCGCGCGCGTTGCCCATCAGCTGCGGAACGATCAGGCTCGAGGCGAACTCGGGCACCAGGCCCAGGCTCACGAACGGCATCGCCAGGCGCGCCTCGTCGGAGACGTAGACGAAGTCGCAGTGCAGCAGCATCGTCGTGCCGATGCCGATCGCCGCGCCGGTGACCGCCGCGATCACCGGCTTGTCGCAGCCGATCAGCGCCTTCATGAACGCGATCGACGGCGGCTCCTCGTCGCTCGGGCGCTGGAAGAAGTCCTCGATGTCGTTGCCCGAAGTGAAGATGCCGGGCTGCCCGGTGAGCAGCACGGCGCGCACCGCGGCGTCCTCGCGCGCGGCGTCGAACGCGGCGGCGAGCTGCGTGTACATCGCCCGCGTGATCGCGTTCTTCTTCTCGGGGCGCGCGATCTCGATCGTCGCCACGCCGTCGACGACGGCCGTCTTGATGCTCATGTCGTTTCCTTGCTGTCGTCGACGACTCAGACGCGCTCGAAGATGCCGGCCGCGCCCTGGCCGGTGCCGACGCACATCGTCACCATGCCGTACCTGAGGTTGTGGCGGCGCAGCGCGTGGACCACCGTCGCCGCGCGGATCGCGCCGGTCGCGCCGAGCGGGTGGCCGAGGGCGATCGCGCCGCCCATCGGGTTCACCTTCGCCGGATCGAGGCCGACGCTGTGGATGACCGCCAGCGACTGCGCCGCGAAGGCTTCGTTGAGCTCGATCCAGCCCAGGTCGGCGAGCGACAGGCCGGCGTACTTGAGCGCCGCCGGGATCGCCTCGATCGGGCCGATGCCCATGATCTCGGGCGGAACGCCGCGCGCCGCGAAGCTGACGAAACGGGCCAGCGGCTTGAGGTCGAACTGCTTGACCGCCTTCTCGCTCGCCAGGATGAGCGCGCCCGCGCCGTCGCTCGTCTGCGAGCTGTTGCCCGCCGTGACGCTGCCCATGCCGGTCGACTTGCCTTGCGGATCCTTCGCCGCCGCGAACACCGGCCGCAGCTTGGCCAGCCCCTCGAGCGACGTGTCCGGCCGCGGGCCCTCGTCGAGCTTGACCGTGCGCGTCTTCGTCCCCTGCTCGCCGGTCGCGAGGTTCGGGAAGCGGTCGACGACGTCGATCGGCGTGATCTCGTCCGAGAACTCGCCGGCCTGCTGCGCCTTCAGCGCGCGCTGGTGCGACTCGAGCGCGAACGCGTCCTGCGCCTCGCGGCTCACCTTCCACTGCAGCGCCACCTTCTCGGCGGTGATGCCCATGCCGTAGGCGATGCCCACGTTCTCGTCGCGGGCGAAGATCTCGGGGTTGAACGACGGCTTGTTGCCGCCCATGGGCACCAGGCTCATCGACTCGGCGCCGCCGGCGATCAGCACGTCGGCCTCGCCGACGCGGATGCGGTCGGCCGCCATCTGCACGGCGGTCAGGCCCGACGCGCAGAAGCGGTTGACCGTGACGCCGCCGACCGGCTTCGGAAAGCCGCACAGCGCGACGGCGATGCGCGCCATGTTCATGCCCTGCTCGCCTTCGGGGAACGAGCAGCCGACGATCGCGTCCTCGATCGCGGCCGGGTCGAGCCCCGGGACTTGCTTCATCGCGCTCCTGATCGCGGCGACGAGCAGGTCGTCGGGGCGGGTGTTCCTGAAGTAGCCGCGGCCCGACTTGCCGATCGGGGTACGGGTGGCGGCGACGATGTAGGCGTCCTGCACTTGCTTGCTCATCTCGGTGTTCCTCAGTTGCGCACCGGCTTGCCGGTCTGCAGCATGCCCATGATCCGTTCCTGCGTCTTCGGATGGTCGAGCAGCGCACAGAAGCGCACCCGCTCCATCGTCATCAGGTATTCCTCGGTGACCAGCGATCCGGCATCGACGTCGCCGCCGCAGACCACCTCGGCGATCTGGGTCGCGATGTGGAAGT
>DATIDZ010000185.1:0-9300 GCA_035456045.1 Caldimonas sp. | reverse complement strand
TACGGCATCGTCTTCCAGTCGTATGCGCTGTTTCCGAATCTCTCCGTCGCTGACAACGTCGGCTACGGGCTCGTCAACCGGCGCCAGCCGAAGGCGACGATCGCGGCCCGGGTCGACGAGCTGCTGCGCCTGGTCGGCCTGCCCGGCAGCAACGCCAAGTTCCCGGCCCAGCTCTCCGGCGGCCAGCAGCAGCGGATCGCTCTCGCCCGTGCGCTGGCGACCTCGCCCGGGCTGCTCCTCCTCGACGAGCCGCTCTCCGCGCTCGATGCACTCGAGCGCGTCCGCCTCCGCCAGGAGATCCGCGCGCTGCAGCGAAAGCTGGGCGTGACGACGGTGATGGTCACGCACGACCAGGAGGAGGCGCTGTCGGTGGCCGACCGGATCGTCGTGATGAACCACGGCGTCATCGAGCAGGTCGGGTCGCCGATGGAGATCTATCGAGAGCCGGCGACGGCGTTCGTCGCCGACTTCGTCGGCAAGATCAACGTCCTGTCGGGCCGGCTTCGCCCCGGGCGCGAGCTGCGCATCGGCGCCAGCAGCTTCGAGTGCGCGCACGACATCGACGCCGAGCGCGAGGTCAAGGTCTACCTGCGTCCGGAAGACGTGCTCGCCCGGCCGATCGCCCCCGGCGCGTCGAACGTCTTCGACGGCGCGATCGACAAGATCGAGTTTCTCGGCTCGTACTGCCTCGTTCGCGTCAGTGCCGAGGCGATCGGCGAGCAGCCGATCACCGTCTACCTCTCGCTGAACTTTCTGGCGGAGCAGGGTCTCGAGGTGGGAAGCCGGCTGCCCCTGCGCCTGCTGCCCGAACGGATGCGGTTCTTCTAGGCTGCTCGGTCGTGGCCGCCGTCCTTCCGCTTCGCACCGAGGGCTCGGTCCGCCAGCGTGCGCACTGGACCGATCGCATCGCCCACGCGACGCTCGTGCTTCTGGCCCTCGGCCTCGTCGTCTTCCTCGCGCTGCCGCTGTCGGCGATCCTCGTCAAGGCGCTGCAGGGCGACGACGGCCGCTTCGTGGGCCTCGCCAACTTCGCGAGCTATCTGCGAACGCCTGCGCTCCTGCAGTCGTTCATCAACAGCGTGTCGGTCTCGCTGCTCGTGACCGTCGTCACCGTGCCCCTCGCATTCGGCTTCGCCTACGCGCTGACCCGCAGCTGCATTCCCGCCAAGGGCGTGTTCCGCACGATCGCGCTCATACCGCTGCTCGCGCCGACGCTTCTTTCTGCCATCTCGCTGATCTACTGGTTCGGCAACCAGGGCATCGCACGGGGCGTCATCACCGCGCTCGGCTTCGCGGACGTCTACGGTGCGCCGGGCGTCGTCATCGCCGAGTGCTTCGCGGTGTTCCCGCACGCCCTGATGATCCTGCTCAGCGCGCTCGCGCTCGCGGATGCGCGGCTCTACGAGGCGGCGGCGGCGCTCGGCACCTCGACCAGGCGGAAGTTCTTCACGATCACGTTGCCGGGCGCGAAGTACGGCCTGATCTCGGCGGCGCTGGTCTCGTTCACGCTCGTCATGACCGACTTCGGCATTCCGAAGGTGATCGGCGGCAACTTCAACATGCTCGCCACCGACGTCTTCAAGCTGGTCATCGGGCAGCAGGACTTCCAGCGCGGCGCGGTGGTCGGGCTGTTCCTGCTCACGCCCGCGTTGCTCACGTTCGGGATCGACTGGTTCGTGCAGCGCAAGCAGACGGCGCTGCTCACCGCGCGTGCCGTGCCGTACGCCGCGCGGCCCGCACGCGGCTTCGATGCCCTCATGCTCTCCTATGTCATGGTGGTCAGCGCCTTGATGCTGGCGATGCTCGGCATGGCGATCTTCGCTTCGTTCGCCACCTACTGGCCGTACAACCTGGCACCGAGCCTGAAGCACTACACGATGGGGATCGTCGACGGCGAGGTCGGCGAGGCGATGGGCAACAGCCTGCGCCTCGCGGCCGGCACGGCGTTCTTCGGCACGATCGCGGTCTTCCTCGGCGCCTACATGCTCGAGAAGACCCGCGGCGCGGCCATGCTGCGGCCGCTGCTCCGGCTGCTCTCGACGTTGCCGATGGCGGTGCCGGGACTCGTCCTCGGACTGGGCTACATCTTCTTCTTCAATGCGCCGGGCAACCCGTTGAACGGCCTGTACCAGACGATGACGCTGCTCGTCATCTGCACGATCGTCCACTTCTACACGACCGGCCATCTCACCGCAGTGACCGCACTGAAATCCCTCGACGCCGAGTTCGAGGCGGTGAGCGCGTCGCTGAAGGTGCCATTCTTCACGACGCTGTGGCGCGTGACGCTGCCGATCTGCATGCCGACCCTGATCGACATCGGGCGCTATTTCTTCATCAATGCGATGACCACGATCTCCGCGGTCGTCTTCCTCTACGCGCCGGAGACGCGCGTCGCGACGATGTCGATCATCCGGCTCGACGAGGCCGGCGAGGCTGGCGCGGCGGCGGCCTGCGCCGTGCTCGTGACGGCGACATCGAGCGTCGTCACGGTCGTCTTCATCCTGGCCGGTGCCTGGCTCGGCAAGACCACTCAGGCATGGCGACATGCAGCGCCGCGCTGAGGCGCGCTCGACATTGCCGACCCCGCGGCCCATGTGAACCCTCGGAGATTGCCTGATGCAACGAGATGCCATCCTCCTCACCCCCGGCCCGCTGACGACGACCGAGCGCACCAAGCGCGCCATGCTGCGCGACTGGGGCTCGTGGGACTCGTCGTTCATCGCGGTCACGACCGAGCTGCGCCGCCAGCTCCTCAGGATCGTCCACGGCGAGGGCTCGCACGTCGTCGTGCCGCTGCAGGGCAGCGGCACCTTCGCCGTCGAGGCCGCCGTCGCGACGATCGTGCCGAAGACCGGCCACGTGCTGGTGCTCGACAACGGCGCCTACTGCAAGCGCATGGGCAGGCTCTCGACGCTGATGGGCCGCGTGACGACGATCCTCGGCCACGCCGAGGACTCCCCGGTCTCGCCGGCCGAGCTCGAGTCCGCGTTGCGCGGCGACGCCAGCATCACCCACGTCGGCCTCATCCATTGCGAGACGGGCACCGGCGTCCTCAACCCGCTGCAGGCGATCGCCGACGTCTGCGCGCGCCATGGCAAGGGCCTGATCGTCGACGCCATGAGCTCGTTCGCGGCCCTGCCGATCGACGCGCGCGAGGTCCGCTTCGACGCGCTCGTCGCCGCCAGCGGCAAGTGCCTCGAGGGCGTGCCGGGGATGGGCTTCGTCTTCATCCGCAAGGACGTCGTCGACGGCGCCGCCGGCAACTCGCACTCGCTGGCGATGGACCTGCACGACCAGCACGTCTACATGGAAAGGACCGGCCAGTGGCGCTTCACGCCGCCGACCCACGTCGTCGCGGCGCTCGCCGAGGCGATGCGCCAGTTCGAGGAAGAGGGCGGGCAGCTCGCACGCGGCGCGCGTTACGCCGCGAACTGCGCCGCGCTCGTCGACGGCATGAAGGCGCTCGGCTTCGTTCCGTTCCTGAAGCCCGAGATCCAGGCACCGATCATCCTCACCTTCCACGCGCCGGCGGACCCGGCGTACGACTTCAAGCGCTTCTACGACGCCGTCAAGGCGCGCGGCTTCATCCTCTACCCGGGCAAGCTCACCCAGGTCGAGACGTTCCGCGTCGGCTGCATCGGCGCGATCGGCCCGGCCGAGATGAAGGAAGCGGTCGCCGCCGTCGCCGGCGCGATGAAGGAGCTCGGCATCCGGAGCGGGACGCCCGCCGTCGCAGCCTAGGTTCTCCGTCCGCCCAGCATGACAATAGATCGATGACTACTCCGACCCCCGAACATCCCGCGCTCACCGCCGTTCGCAAGAGCGGCAGCAGCAAGGTCAAGGTCGCGGTCAGCGACATCGACGGCGTCCTGCGCGGCAAGTACCTGCACATCGACAAGTTCCTCGGCGCGGCCGAGCCGGCGCCGGGCGGCGGCTTCGGCTTCTGCGACGTCGTCTTCGGCTGGGACGTCGCCGACCAGACCTACGACAACACGCAGCTCACCGGCTGGCAGCACGGCTTTCCGGACGCCCTCGCGCGGCTCGACCTGTCGACCCAGCGCCGCGTCCCGTGGGACGGCGACGTGCCGTTCTTCCTCGGCGAGTTCGTCAAGCCCGACCACACGCCGTCGCCCATCTGCCCGCGCCAGACCTTGAAGCGCGTCCTCGCGCGCGCCGAGAAGATGGGCTTCACCGCGATGTGCGGCATGGAGTTCGAGTGGTTCAACTTCCTCGAGACGCCGCAGTCGTGGGACGCCAAGCGCGGCGTCGACCCCGAGCCGATCACGCCCGGCATGTTCGGCTACTCGCTCTTGCGAATGAACCGCAACCGCGAGTTCATGAACGCGCTGATGGACGAGATGCTCGCTTTCGGCGTGCCGATCGAGGGCCTGCACACCGAGACCGGGCCGGGCGTCTACGAGGTCGCGATCGCGTTCGGCGAGGCGCTCGAGCAGGCCGACCGCTCGATTCTCTTCAAGACCGGCGCCAAGGAGATCGGCGCGCGCTTCGGGATCATGCCGAGCTTCATGGCCAAGTGGAACGCGAAGTACCCGGGCTGCAGCGGCCACATCCACCAGAGCCTGAAGGAAGGCAAGGACGGCAAGGCCAACCTCTTCTACGACGCCAAGTCGGAACGGAAGATGAGCCCGCTGTTCGAGAGCTACGTCGCCGGCCAGGTCGCGTGCCTGATGGAGTTCGCGCCGATGTTCTGGCCCACGATCAACAGCTACAAGCGCCTCGTCGACGGCTTCTGGGCGCCCGTCAAGCCGACCTGGGGGATGGACAACCGGACGGCGAGCTTTCGCGTGCTCGCCGGCAGCCCGAAGGCGACGCGCCTCGAGACCCGCTGCCCGGGAGCCGACGTCAATCCCTACCTGGCGATGGCGGCCGTCGTCGCCGCCGGGCTTCACGGCGTCGAGAAGGGTCTCAAGCTCGGCGCGCCGATCACCGGAACGAACGAAGGCTCCGAGCACATTCCACGCGCGCCGCGCACGCTGATCGAGACGACGCGCAACTTCAAGGCGTCCGACATCGCGCGCGACTGGCTCGGCGACGACTTCGTCGACCACTTCGCCGCCACGCGCGACTGGGAGTGGCGCCAGTGGCTCGACGGGGTCACCGACTGGGAACTGAAGCGCTACTTCGAGATCATCTGAGCCGGGTCCACCGCATGTCTATAACCAGGTTCTCCTTTCCGACGACGATCCACTTCGGCCCGGGCGCACGCAAGCTCGTCGCCGGCCAGCTCGCCGAGCGCGGCATCAAGCGTCCGCTCGTCGTCACCGACAAGGGCCTGGCGGCGCTGCCGATCGTCGCCGAGCTGATGGCCGACCTGAAGGCGGCGGGCCTCGCGCCGGCGCTCTTCGGCGGCGTGTTCGGCAACCCCACGGCGAGTCAGGCGATGGCCGGCGCGGCGGCGTTCCGCGAGAACCGCGCCGACGCCGTCGTCGGCATCGGCGGCGGCGCTGCGCTCGACGTCGCCAAGATCGTCGGCGTGATCGCCACCGGCGGCGGCGATGCGCTCGAATACGCGTACGACCACCCGAAGGTTCGCCCGATCGGCGCCGACGTGCCCTGGTTCGTCGCCTTGCCGACGACGTCGGGCACCGGCAGCGAGGTCGGCCGCAGCGCGGTGATCAGCGAGGACGACACCCACATCAAGCGGATCGTCTTCTCGCCGAACATCCTCGCCAGGACGGTCTTCGCCGATCCCGAGCTGACGCTCGGCCTGCCGCCGGCGATCACCGCCGCCACGGGCATGGACGCGCTCACCCACAACGTCGAGAGCTACCTCTCGCCGGCGTACCACCCGCTCTGCGACGGCATCGCCCTCGAGGGGGCCCGCATCGCGGCGCGTGCGCTCGTCACCGCGGTGCGCGAGCCCGGCAACCTGCAGGCGCGCGCCGACATGATGATGAGCTCGATGATGGGCGCGATCGCGTTCCAGAAGGACCTCGGCGCCGTTCACTCGTGCGCGCACGCGCTCGGCACGGTCTGCGATCTGCACCACGGCCTCGCCAACGCGCTGATGATCGACACCGTGCTCGCCTGGAACGTCGCCGCCGCGCCCGAGAAGTTCGCCGAGCTCGCCCACGTCGTCGGCGCGAGCGGTGGCGCGCCGGGCTTTCTCGCGTGGCTGCGCGATCTGAAGAAGACGATCGGCATTGCGCCGAGCCTGTCTGCAGCGGGTGTCAAGCGCGAATCGATCCCGCGCCTGGTCGAGATCGCCGTCGCCGACATCTGCCATCAGACCAACCCGCAGCCCGTCACGGCGAAGGATTTCGAGCGGCTGTTCGCGCAGGCGATGTGATGAAGGAGCGGCTCACGGTCGGCATCTCGGCGTGCTTCTTCCACGCCGATCCGGCGCGGCCCATCTTCACCGGCAAGACGCTGCAGTACGTCGAGCAGTCGGTCGCCCATTGGGTGATGTCGTCGAGCGGCGCGATCGCCGTCATGATCCCGAGCCCCGCCGGCGACACGCAGAAGGGCGACGTCACGCTGGACGATTACGCCGACTGGCTCGACGCGCTCGTCCTCGAGGGCGGCTCCGACGTCTCGCCGACGAGCTACGGCGAGACGCCGCTGCAGCCCAAGTGGAGCGGCGACCGCATCCGCGACGACTACGAGCGCGCGCTCCTCGCGGCGTTCGCCGAGCGCGGCAAGCCGGTCCTCGGCATCTGCCGCGGCCTGCAGCTGATGAACGTCGCGTTCGGCGGCACCTTGCTGCAGGACATCGGCACGCAGCGGCCGGGCGCGCGCGAGCACCGCAACCCCGCGATCTACGACCGCAACGTCCATCCGGTCGAGTTCGTCGGCGGAACCCGGCTGGCCGAGATCTTCGCGGGAACCGATTCGGCGGTCGTCAACAGCGTCCACCACCAGGCGATCAAGGATCTCGCCGCGGGCTTCGTCGTCGAGGCCCGGTGCCCGGCCGACGGCATCATCGAGGCGATCCGCCGGCCCGGCGGCAGCTACCTGGCCGCCGTCCAGTGGCATCCCGAATTCCATCGGCGCGGCGAGGGCACGCTCGACGACGCGCCGCTGCTCGCCGACTTCCTCGCTGCGGCACGCGCCGCGAAGACCGCATGAAGACCCTGAAGATCACCAATCCGGCCGACGGCTCGCCGCTCGCCGAGGTGCCCGCCGACGACGCCGCGAGCGTCGCCGCCAAGGCCGAGCGCGCGCGCAAGGCGCAGCCCGCGTGGCACGCGACGCCGCTCGCCAAGCGGGCGATCTCGATCGCGCGTTTCCGCCTCGCCGTCGCGACCGAGCTCGAGACGCTGGCCAAGACGCTGACCCAGGAAGTCGGCAAGCCGCTCGCGCAGTCGCGCAACGAGCTCAACGGCTTCCTCGGCCGCATCGACTTCTTCCTCGCCGAGGTCGAGGCGGCGACGAAGGACGAGACGGTGTTCGCCGAAGGCGGCATGACCGAGCGCATCGGTCACGATCCGCTCGGTGTCGTCGCCAACATCTCGGCCTGGAACTATCCGTACTTCGTCGGCGGCAACGTGTTCGTGCCGGCGCTGCTGACCGGCAACGCCGTGCTCTACAAGCCGTCGGAGTTCGCGACCTTGACGGGGCTGCACATCGACCGCCTGCTTCACGCCGCTGGCATTCCGGCCGACGTGTTCATCACGATCGTCGGCGCCGGCGACGTCGGCGCGGCGCTGCTCGAGCAGCGCGTCGACGGCGTCTTCTTCACCGGCTCGGTCGCGACCGGCGCGAAGATCGCGCAGGCGATGGGGTCGCGCATGGTGCGGCTCCAGCTCGAGCTCGGCGGCAAGGACCCGACCTACGTCGCCGACGATGCCGACCCGAAGACGGCCGCCGAATCGCTCGCCGACGGGGCGATGTACAACACCGGCCAGAGCTGCTGCTCGGTCGAGCGCATCTACGTGCACGAGAAGATCCACGACGCCTTCGTCGACCACTTCGTCGCGACGGTGAAGGGCTTCAAGGCGGGAGATCCCCTTGCCGACGGGACGTACATCGGTCCGCTGACGCGCGCGCCGCAGCTCGAGGTGCTCGAGGCGCAGGTAGCCGACGCCGTCGCCAAGGGGGCGAAGCTCGTCGCCGGCGGCAAGCGCGTCGCGCGCGCCGGCAACTGGTTCGAGCCGACCGTGCTGACCGGCGCCGACCACACGATGGCGGTGATGCGCGACGAGAGCTTCGGGCCGATCATCGGCATCCAGAAGGTGGCGAGCGACGACGAGGCGCTGGCGCTGATGAACGACACGCGCTACGGCCTCACCGCCGGGATGTACACGCGCGACGAGGCGCGCGCCGCCAAGCTGCTAGCGCGCGTGAACGCCGGCAGCGTCTACTGGAACTGCTGCGACCGCGTCAGCCCGCGCCTGCCGTGGTCGGGTCACGGCGACTCGGGCGTCGGCGTGACGCTCTCGACCTACGGCATCCAGGCCTTCACGCGGCCGCGCGCCTGGCACCTGCGCTCGGCTTGAGCGCCGACGTCGCGACACCGGCGGCGGCGCCGCGTCTGGCGCTGTTCGACCTCGACGGCACGCTGCTCGCCGGCGACACCGACGTCCTGTGGTGCGAGTTCCTCATCGAGGAGGGCGTCCTCGACCGCGAGGCGTTCGCCGCCGCCAACCGGGAGGTCGCCGATCGCTACGCGCGCGGGGAGATCGCGGCCGCGGAGTTCGCTGCCTTCTACGCGGCGACGCTCGCCGGCCGCTCGCCCGCGCAGTGGTCGTCGCGGCGCGAGCGCTTCGTCGCCGCGAAGATCGTGCCGCGGATCGGCGCAGCGTCGGTGGCGCTGGTCTCGCGACATCGCGGCGACGGCGACCGCATCGTGCTGACGACCGCGACGAATCGCTTCCTGACCGCGCCGATCGCGGCGCTGCTCGGCATCGTCGACCTGGTCGCCACCGACCTCGAGGTCGGGCCGACCGGCGCGTTCACCGGACGCACGGCGGGCGTCGTCAACATGCGCGAGGGCAAGGTCGCGCGGATCGCCGACTGGCTGGCAGGCGAAGGGCTGGGCGTGTCGACCCTGGCGTCGGCGACGTTCTACAGCGACTCGATCAACGACCTGCCGCTGCTCTGCGCCGTGGCCACGCCGATCGTCGTCGACCCCGACGCGCGCCTGAAGGCCGACGCGATGCGCCGCGGCTGGCCGATCATCTCGCTCCTCGGCTAGCGGCGGCCCAGGCGATGTCTGTCAGTCGACGCTGATCGCGCGCCACACGAGCGACGCGCCGCTCGCCAGCAGCAGCACCCAGATCGCGCGAGCCGCCTGTCGCGGCGCCAGGCGTCGATGCAGGTGGCTGCCGATGAAGTAGC
>DATIDZ010000184.1:0-3951 GCA_035456045.1 Caldimonas sp. | reverse complement strand
CGGGTTGAACGGCTGGCTCGCGTAAGTCGCCTCGGTCCCGGGCCAGAGGAAGCGCAGGTTGCGGACCGGGTTGCTCGCGCTCGTGCGGTCGATCGCCACCCACAGGCTGCCACTCGTGTCGACGACGTCGATCGCGATCCGGTTCGCCGCCGTCTCGGCGACCTTGACGTTGCTGAGCGGAAAGCTGATCGAGCCGTCGCCGTCCCACAGCACGACGTAGCGGCCCGGCGCGTAGCGGCTGCCCTCCCAGGCCACCGCGTTCAGCGCGTGCTGGCCGGGGGCCAGCGCCGTCGGGTAGCCGTCCGCGGCGAGCGAGGGAAACGGCCTGGCCCAGGCGCCGTTGTCCTCGCGCGAGGTCCAGCCCATGCCGCTCTTCATCAGGTCGGCGAAGGGAAACTCCGACGAGTAGTAGGCGATGCCCGCGAGGTTCATGCCGACGTGGCGCGAGCGGGCGGGAATCGGCGTCGTGCCGCGAACGGACACGATCCCCGACGCGGAGACGCCATCGGCGGACGCCTTGATCGTCGTGAAGCCGACGCGGAGCGGCTTGACGACGCCGCCTTCGTCGACGGTCGCGAGCGTCGGGTCCGCGCTTTCCCAGACCAGCGCGCTGGCGGCCACCGCTGCGCCCGCCGAGTCCTTCGCCTGCACGGCCATCGGCGTGAGCGCGCCGACCGCGGTCGGCGTCATCGCCGGCAACGACAGGGCCGTCACCTTGGCTGCCGGCGCGGGCGGCGCCGCCGGCGGGAGGGGAGCCGGGCCCTGGACGACGGCCGAAGCAGGCGCGGACGCCGCGCTCAACGGGGCGGCAACGACGGCGTCCTTGCTGCCGCCGCAGCCGGACAGCGACAGCATCGCCAGCAGGACCAGGCGCTGAAGGGTGCTCATGGGCGCGACTCGAAGGGGCAACGCCCGGATCTTCGGGGCTGCCGTGGACGCGGCGTTACAAAACGTGCGAACGCCTCACGAGCCGCCGAGGTCGCGGCGCGGCGCGCGACCCCGTGCGCCGTTGGCCGCTCTTCAGTTGAACGCGACCGTGACGTGCTCGTTCGCGCCGTCGCGGACCATCGTGACCGAGACCGTGACCGTGAGCGAGGGCGATCCGTCCGCGGGCGCCGAGGCGACCGCCACCGGCACGACGATCGTCGCGCTCGCGACGCCGCGCGCGGCCCCTGCCGGCGCGGCGTACAGCAGTGCGATCAGCGCAAGGGTGGAAACGGATCGCATCGGGTCGGTCGGGTGGGCGTCACGAAGGATCCGGAGGTGGAACCTTCGAACGATTGGATGTCGTCGCTGGCGCGGCGCCCATCCCGGAGGCGCGGGGTCGTGGACGGGCGGCAGCCGCGACGTCGTGCCGACCGGCTCGGGCGCGCCGCTTTCACCGAGGGATTGCTGCGCCGGACCGCACTTATGATCGACCCGCATCCAACGGGCGAGCCATGACGGAACGATCGATTGCAGGACGCCGGGTCGGCGTGATCGGCCTGGGCGCGATGGGCTCGGGCATGGCGGGATCGCTGCGCCGCGCCGGCGCCGACGTCCATGTCTGCGATGCGCGCGACGGCGTCGCCGCCGCGTTCGCGGCGCAGGGCGGCACCGCGTGCACGACGCCCGCCGAGCTCGCGGCGCGTTGCGAGGTCGTCGTCTCGGTCGTCGTCAACGCGGCGCAGACCGAGTCGGTCCTGTTCGGCGACGGCAACGCGGGCGCCGCGATGAAGCCGGGCAGCGTCTTCGTGATGTGCTCGACCGTCGACCCCAACGTCTCGATCGCCTTCGAGCGCCGCCTCGAGGCGATGGGCCTGCACTACGTCGACGCGCCGATCTCGGGCGGGGCAGCCAAGGCGGCATCGGGCGAGATGACGGTGATGGGCGCGGCGCGCGATGCCGCGTGGTCCGTCGCCGAGCCGGTCCTGCACGCGATGGCCGCCAAGGTCTATCGCCTCGGCGATCGCGCCGGCAACGGCAGCAAGGTCAAGATCATCAACCAGCTGCTCGCCGGCGTCCACATCGCGGCGGCGGCGGAAGCGATGGCGCTCGGGCTGCGCGAAGGCGTCGACGCGGCGGCGCTCTACGACGTCATCACGCACAGCGCGGGCAACAGCTGGATGTTCGAGAACCGCATGGCGCACGTGCTCTCGGGCGACTACACGCCGCTCTCGGCGGTCGACATCTTCGTCAAGGACCTCGGTCTCGTCCTCGACACGGCGCGCGCGACCAAGTTTCCGCTGCCGCTGGCGAGCACGGCGCACCAGATGTTCATGCAGGCGTCGACCGCCGGCTTCGCCAAGGAGGACGACGCCGCGGTGATCAAGATCTTCCCGGGCATCGAGCTGCCGGGCCGCAAGACATGACGATCCGCCTCGGCTGCATCGCCGACGACTTCACCGGCGCGACCGACCTCGCCAACAACCTGGTCCGCGCCGGCATGCGGGTCGTGCAGACGATCGGCGTTCCCGGCGACGGCGCCGCGGTGGTCGACGCCGACGCGGTGGTCGTCGCGCTCAAGTCGCGAACGATCGAGCCCGGGCTCGCGGTCGAGCAGTCGCTCGCGGCGTGCCGCTGGCTGCGCGGCGCCGGTGCGACGCAGGTCTACTTCAAGGTCTGCTCGACGTTCGACTCGACGCCGCGCGGCAACATCGGCCCGGTGCTCGAGGCGCTGATGGACGAGCTCGGCTGCGACTTCACGATCGCGACGCCGGCGTTCCCGGACAACGCGCGCACCGTCTTCAAGGGCCATCTCTTCGTCGGCGACGTGCTGCTCTCGGAGAGCGGCATGCGCGACCATCCGCTGACGCCGATGACCGACGCCAACCTCGTGCGCGTGCTGCAGGCGCAGCTCGCGCCGGCGCGACGCGACGGTGCCCCGGGCCGCCGCGTCGGCCTCGTCGACCACCGCGCGACCGGGGCGTCGGCGGCAGCGATCGGTGCGCGCTTCGACGCCTTGCGCAAGGACGGCGTCGCCATCGCCATCGCCGACGCGATCGACAACGGCGACCTGCATCGGCTCGGCGAGGCCGTTCGCGACTTGCCGCTCGTGTGTGCCGGCTCGGGCCTGGCGATCGGCCTGCCGCGCAACTTCGGCCTCGCGGCCTCGGGCGAGGCCGCTTCGCTGCCGGCAGTGAAGGGCTTCGACGCGATCGTCTCCGGCAGCTGCTCGCAGGCGACGAACGCGCAGGTGGCCGAATTCCTGCGCATCGGCGGGGCGGCGTGCCGAATCGATCCGCTCGAGCTCGGCGACAAGGACGAGGCCCGGCTCGCCGCCGACGTCGCGGCCTGGGCCGAGCGCGAGTGGGCGGCCGCGCCGGAGCGACCGGTGCTCGTCTACAGCACCGCGCCGCCGCAGGCCGTCGCCGCCGCGCAGGCCCGCGCCAATGCGCAGGAGGTCGGCGCGCGCCTCGAGCGCGTTCTCGCCGGCGTCGCCCAGACGCTGGTCGCGCGCGGCGCGCGCCGCCTCGTCGTCGCCGGCGGTGAAACCTCGGGCGCGTGCGTGCAGGCGCTCGGCGTCGAGCGCCTGCGCATCGGCGGCCAGATCGATCCGGGCGTGCCGTGGTGCCATGCCGCGCCGGCCCTCGCGTCCGATGGCCTGCAACTCGCGCTCAAGTCGGGCAACTTCGGCGGCGTCGATTTCTTCACGCGCGCGTTCGCGGTCTCTTTATGAGCGAAATGCGCCTGCGCGACGAGCTGTGCCGGGTCGGCCGGTCGCTGCACGCCCGCGGCTACGTCCACGGCACGACCGGCAACCTGAGCGCGCGACTGCACGACGGCTTCCTCATCACCGCCACCGACGCCTGCCTCGGCGACCTCGACCCGGCGGCGCTCGTCAAGGTCGACGCCGCCGGCCACGCCGCGCCGGGCGCAGGCGCACCGAGCAAGACGCTCGCGCTGCACCGTCGCATCTACGCGGCGGCGGCCGAGGCGGGCTGCGTCGTCCACACGCATTCACGCTCGCTC
>DATIDZ010000183.1:0-11749 GCA_035456045.1 Caldimonas sp. | reverse complement strand
TCGAACCGCACGCGGACGCCGGCGGCGTTGTTCGAGGAGCTGAACTGGGACCATGCCACGATCGAGCGGCTCAACCCCGACCTCACCACCCAGGTGATCGCGTTCAACCTCGGCAAGGCGGTGCTGCAGGGCGACGAGGCGAACAACATCGCCCTCGCCCCGGGCGACGTCGTCACGGTCTACAGCCAGAAGGACGTGCGCGTCCCCGTCTCGCGCCAGACGCGACTGGTCTCGCTCGAGGGCGAGGTCAACGCGCCGGGCATCTACCAGCTGCAGCCCGGCGAGACCCTCCGGGGCCTGCTCACCCGCGCCGGCGGCTTCACGGCCCAGGCCTACGTGTACGGGCTCGATCTGAGCCGCGAGGAAACGCGCTCGCGGCAGCGCGAGAACCTGGCGACGGCGATCAGCCGCCTGCAGGCGCTCTCGGCCGTGCAGGCGGCGCGCGACGCCGCCAACCGGCGCGACGACGCCGCCGGCGCCGCGACGAGCACGCTGGTCAGCAGCGCCGCGACGCAGGCGCAGGTGACGCGGCTGTCGCGCATCGAACCGAACGGCCGCATCGCCCTCGAGCTGACGCCCGACATCCGTTCGATCGACGCCCTGCCCGACCTGCCGCTCGAGCACGGCGACCGCATCAGCGTGCCGCCGCGCCCGGGCTTCGTGACCGTCGCCGGCGCCGTCGTCAACAGCAACGCCTTCGTCTGGAGGCCCGACCGTACCGCCGGCGACTACCTGCGCCTGGCCGGCGCCGAGGAGGCGGCCGACACCTCCAACATGTTCATCCTGCGGGCCGACGGCACGGTGAACAGCGCCGGCGACAAGCGCGGCTTCTTCGGCCGCGGCGGCCTCGAATCGCAGGTGCTGCAGCCCGGCGATGCGCTGGTCGTGCCGAACCAGCTCGACTACGAGACCTGGGGCCGCGCGCTGGTGCGAAACCTCAAGGACTTCGCGCAGATCTTCTCGGGCTTCGGCATCGGCATCGCCGCGATCAACTCGATCCGCAACTAGCGAGGCCGCCGTGCTCAGCGCCGACTCGACGACGCCGCAGGCCGCGGTCCAGGCCCTCTACGACAGCGAGGACGACGAGCACACGCCGTCCGTGTCGCTGACCGACGTCCTCACCTGGCTCGGCGAAAGAAAGGCGCTCATCGGCGCCGTCACCGGGGCGGTCGCCGTCCTGTCCGCGGTCGTCGCGCTGCTGATGCCGCCGGTCTACACGGCGCGCGCGACGTTCCTGGCGCCGGGTTCGCAGCAGCAGAGCGGCTCGGCGGCGGCGCTCGCCGCGCTCGGCTCGCTCGGCGGGCTGACGGGCAGCCTCGGCGCGAAGACGCCCGACGATCTCTACGTCGCCCTGCTGAGAAGCGACAGCGTCCAGCGCGGCCTCGACCAGCGCTTCGACCTCCGGGGCCATTACAACGTCGAGACCTACGAGACCTTGCGCAAGACGCTGCCGAGCTACATCCGCGTCGCCTCCGACAAGAAGAGCGGCGTGATCAGCGTCGAGGTCGACGACAAGGATCCCAAGTTCGCCGCCGACCTGGCCAATGCCCACGAGGTCGAGGTGAGGAAGCTGCTGGGTCGACTCGCGGTCTCCGAGGCCCAGCTGCGCCGCCTGTTCTTCGAGAAGCAGCTGCAGGAGACCAAGGAGAACCTGGTCAAGGCCGAGCAATCGCTGCAAGCGGTGCAGGAGAAGTCAGGCGTCATCGTCCTCGACAAGCAGGCCGAGGCGCTGATCACCAACGCCGCCTTGCTGCGCGCGCAGATCAGCGAGCGCGAGGTGCAGCTGCGCGTCCTGCGAACATCGGCGACGGACCAGAACCCGGTCGTGATGCGCCTGAACTCCGAGCTGCGCGGATTGCGCGCCGAGCTGGCACGGATGGAATCGAGCCAGGGCGGCGCGCCGGGCAGCGCGGTCGACATGCCGGTCGGCAAGCTTCCCGAAGCGGCGATCGATTACGTGCGCGCGCGCCGCGAGCTCAAGCTGCAGGAGACGCTGCTCGAGAGCATGGTGCGCCAGTACGAGGTCGCCAAGCTCGACGAGGCCAAGGAAGGCACGACGCTGCAGCAGGTCGACGTCGCCCTCGTCCCCGACTTCAAGTCGCGACCGGCGCGCACGCTGATCGTCCTGGCCAGCACCCTGGTCGCCTTGCTGCTGGTCTCGGCATGGGTCGTCGTTCGACGCTACGTGCAGACCGTGCGCGCCGAGGACCCGGCGGCGGCGTCGGCATGGCGCGGGCTCGTCCGCGCCTGGAGCTTCAGGCGCTGACGCTCGGGGCGGGCGACGCCAGCCTCACGGGCCCCCGGGGGCCGGTCAGCGCGGCGCTCAGCGGGATCGACGACGCGGTGCATCGCACGAGCGTGCCGAGTTGCGACGAAAGCTCCGGCGTGATGCCGCCGAGCTCGATGGCGTCGATCGCGACGCCGCTGACCGGCAAGGCGTCGACGGGATGCTCGCCCGACCACTGGATCCAGAGCGGCATCGCGCCCCCCGAGGGCCGACGCCCGCCTGCGGGAAGCGTGATCCGCCAGCGCAGCATCCCGCGCAGCGTCATGCGCTCGGCGTCGACGATGCGGCCGGGGTCGGCGTCGATCGCCCGCAGTGCAGCGACCGTCGCCGCCACGTCGTCGCTGCGCGCGACCCAGTGCACCAGTCGCGGCGTCGACGCGATGGCCGCCTGCAGCGACGCGTCGTCGAGATCGAACCAGCGCGGCTGCGCCGGGGCCGGGGCTTGCGGATCGATCGAGATCAGCTCGAGGTAAGCCTTCGGAAAGCGCTCGGTCGCGAGCGACAGCAGGAGGTTGTGCGTGCCCATCCGCGCGTGATGACCGCCGGGCTCCGGCGCGACGCCGAATGTCTCCTCGCACCAGGTCCGGCCGGCGTCGAGGCTGCTGCAGGCGACGACGAGATGATCGAGCGCGACCGTCGGCGCGGACGGTGCGGCGTTCACTCCCATGCGGGCAATGAAAGACCGCTCACAGCTCGACGTCGCCGCGGACGCAGCTCACGCTGTCGCCGCCCACCCAGATCGTGCTGCCCTCGCGACGAATGCGCACGCGGCCGGCACGACCGAGCCGCGTTCCCTGCGCAGCGACATAGCGCTCGGAGGCCCGCCCGGCGCCGATGAGCCACTCGCCGAGGCCGGCGTTGAGGCTGCCAGTCACGGGATCTTCGTAGAGCGACGGACGGCCGACGAAGCCGCGCACCTCGAAGGCGCATTCGCTGCCGGCGGGATGCGCGCCGACGACACCGACGGAGTCGAATCGCTTCATCTTCGCCGCATCGGGCTCGAGCGCGAGCACGGTCGCGGCCGAGTCGAGCTGCAGGCTCAGCCAGTTCGGACCGTTCTTGAGAAACTGCGCGGCGACGAGATGGCTGCGGTCGGTGCCGAGGGCCGCCAGGACCGCGTCGAGCTCCTCGCTCGCGACCTCGGCGCGCGCGAGCGGCGGTGCCGCGAACGCCGCGCCCGCCTCGTCGAGCCTGATGCGGACCAGGCCGACGCCGCACTGCTGCACGACCTGGCCCGCCGTCTTCGGTCGGCCGCCGCGCTCGCGCCACGCATGGCAGCTGCCGAGCGTCGGGTGGCCGGCGAACGGCAGCTCGCCGCCGGGCGTGAAGATGCGCACGCGGTAGTCGGCGGGCGGGTCGGTGGGGGTCAGCAGGAAGGTGGTCTCGCTCAAATTGGTCCAGCGCGCGAACGCCTGCATGCGCTCGTCGTCGAGCGCATCGGCGCCGTGCACGACGGCGAGCGGGTTGCCGCGCAGCGCGGTCGCGGTGAAGACGTCGACCTGGGTGAAGGCGAAGCGGCTCATCGCGCCAGCTCTGCGCGCGTCCTCGCGCTCGGCGCAGTGTCGACGCCGCTCGAGTCGTCGCGCAGGTCGCGCAACGCGGCGGCGAGGGCGGCGATGCCGCGCTCGATCAGCTCGGCGCCGACGGTGACGAACGACAGCCGCAAGGTGTTGGCGCGCGCCGCGCCGGCGAAGAAGGGCGCGCCCGGAACGAACGCGACGCCGCGCGCCACCGCCTTGACGAGCAGAGCCTCGCTGTCGACGCCCTCCGGCAGCTCGACCCAGAAGAACATGCCGCCGCCCGGCATCTGCCAGCGACAGGCGAGCGGTCCCGAGGTCGGCAGGTGAGCGACGAGCGCCGCCTGCATCGCGTCGCGCTGGACGCGATAGCGGCTGCGGATCGTCGGCACGTGGGCGTCGAGGAAGCCCGAGCGCACGATCTCGTGGACGATGCGCTGGTTGAATCCCGGCGTATGCAGGTCGGCGGCCTGCTTGGCCTGCACGAGCTTCGCGAACACGGCGTCGGGCGCGATCGCGTAGCCGAGGCGCAGTCCCGGCGCGAGCACCTTCGAGAAGCTGCCGAGGTAGATCGTCCCTTCGCGCCAGTGCGAGGCGATCGGCGCCGGCGGGGCCGCGTCGTACCAGAGGTCGCCGTACGGGTTGTCCTCGACGATCGGCACGCCGGCCCGGGCGGCGGCGCGCGCGAGCTCGGCGCGACGGTCGGCCGAGATTGAGCGGCCGCTCGGATTCTGGAAGTTCGGCAGCGCGTACAGGAAGCGCGCCCCGGCGGCGCGGGTCGCGAGCGCGTCGGGCAGCGGTCCGCCGTCGTCGCCGTCGACGCCGACGAACTCGGGCTCGTAGGGAACGAACGCCTGCAGCGCGCCGAGGTAGGTCGGCGATTCGACGGCGACCCTGCTGCCGGCATCGATCAGCACCTTGCCGACGAGATCGAGGCCCTGCTGCGAGCCGGTCGTGATGAGCACCTGCGCGGGGCTCACAGCGAGGCCCTGGCGCGCCATCTCGCCGGCGACCCATTCGCGCAACGGGCCAAAGCCCTCGCTCGCCGCGTACTGGAGCGCCTCGCGCGGCGTATCGCGCAAGACGCGCGTCGTGGCCTCGCGCACGGCCTCGACCGGGAAGGTCAGCGCCGACGGCAGGCCGCCGGCGAGCGAGATGATCCCCGGCAGCTCGGTGAGCTTCAGGATCTCGCGAATCGCCGACGGATTCATTCGCGCCGTGCGCGTCGCGAGCTGCCAGGGCGAGGAAGTGCGTGTCGATGCCATTGCGATGTCCGGTCGACGTCGGCAGCGAACGTCGGCCGACGATCCAGTGTAGAGGCGCTGACGCGATCGGCCGGCGGCGGCCCGGCGAGCGCTAGGGCGTCGCCTCGAAGGCGCTCGACGCCAGCCCGCGCGGATCGACGAACTGCGCCTGGGCACCCCAGCCGCCGCTGTTCTCCTCGACGACGAAGGCGACGTCGTTGCGGCCGGCGCGCAGCGGCACCGCCAGGGTCTCGTGCAGGCCGACGATGCCGAGGAAGCCCGGGTCGCGCGAGTACTGGCTGTTGTCGCCGCGGTAGAGCAGCGCGCCGTTCACGTAGACGCGCACGATGTCGCTGTAGCCCAGGCGCAGCATCTTCGTCGTCGCCCGCTCGGCGGCCACGTCGAAGCGGGCGATCGCGAAGCGCTTCGGTCCGGCCCGCCGTGCCGCCCGCGCCAGGTTGGCGACGCCGTGGCGCTCGACGGCGAGCGCGGTCCAGCGCGGCCCGGCCCAGTCGCTCGCCGCCGCGCGCCGGCCGGCCGCGTCGTCGGCGAGCGCTTCGCTCACCTGCCAGCGCCGCACGAGTCCCGGCAGGTCCACGGTCGGCGCCGCCGGCATGTCGTCGGGCCGGGCGTTCGGGGCGGACCGGTAGCGGAAGTTGCCGTAGTAGACCTGCCCCGTCGTGTTGCCGGCGCCCGCCGCGCTGTCGACCGCGATGAAGCCGTGCGTCGACGACGTCTTCAGCTCGGGGATGCGCAGCGACCGCACGCCGTTGATGAAGACGTCGGCGCTGGTCGGGTAGAGCTCGATGCGGATGCGGTTCCAGGCGCCGAGCTTGTAGGTCTCGGTGCTGTTGAAGCCGGCGCCGGAATAGATCTGCCAGGTGGCCGCGCCGCCGATGACGGGCATGTACTGGTTCGAGTCCCAGCCCGAGTTCTTGTGCGGACGCAGGTAGAAGTACTCCCAATCGCCGTCGTCGCGACCGCGAAAGTGGACGCCCGGAAACGCTCGCTCGGCCTGGAAGGCGACGTCGTACTCGATCGTGCCGGTCCCGATGTCGGAGCCGCGCAGCATCGCGCTGCCCTGGTGGATCCGCAGCGCCGGCTCGCCGAGATACGTCACGAAGCCGGCGTCGCCGCCGTCGAGCTCCCAGTGCGCCGCGTCGAACGGTGCGGCGATGAAGTCGGCGTCTGCGCCGAGAGCGCTACCAGTGGCGAGACCGAGTCCGACCAGGAAGAGGATGAAGCGGCGCATCGATCGACCTCCGGAAGAGCCGGCGAAAGATGCAGATGCATCTTCCGGCCTGAAGGATAGCCGATCGCGCCGTCACGTCGCGCCGAGCGCCTCCCAGCGCTCGAGCGCGACGAGCAGCTCGTCGTCGATCTGCGCGTAGCGCATCTGCGCCGCCTCGGCGCGCACGGGATCCTCCGCGTAGAAGTCGGCGCTGGCCAGCAGCGCGCCGAGCTCCTTCTGCTCGGCCTCGAGCGCCTCGATGCGCGCCGGCAGCGCATCGAGCTCGCGCTGCTCCTTGTAGCTGAGCTTGCGCGGCTTGGCGGTCGCCGCCGCCCGCGCCGGCGCCGCTGCGGCCGGTGCCGTCGCGAGGGACGCTGTCGTGCGCGCCGGCGCGACGGAGGCGGCTCTCGGCGACGCCGCAGCAGCAGTCCGGGCCACGCCATCGCGCAAGCCGGCGGCACGCGCCCTCTGCAGCTTCCAGTCCTCGTAGCCGCCTTCGTACTCGCGCCACAGGCCGGGCGAGACGTCTCCCTCCCAGGCGATCGTGCTCGTGACGACGTTGTCCAGGAAGCGGCGATCGTGGCTGACGAGGAAGACCGTGCCGGCGTAGGCCTGGAGCAGCTCCTCGAGCAGCTCGAGGGTGTCGATGTCGAGGTCGTTGGTCGGCTCGTCGAGAACGAGCACGTTGGCGGGCAGCGCGAGCAGGCGGGCGAGCAGCACGCGGTTGCGCTCGCCGCCCGAGAGCGTGCGCAGCGGCGAGTTGGCGCGCGCCGGCGAGAACAGGAAGTCCGACAGGTAGCTCATCACGTGCTTCCTGCCGCTCGCCGTCTCGACCCACTCGCTGCCGGGGCTGACGCTGTCGGCGAGAGTCGCCTCGAGGTCGAGCGCGCTGCGCATCTGGTCGAAGTACGCCACCTCGAGCCGCGTGCCCTGCCGAACCGACCCCGAGGTCGGCTGCAGCTCGCCGAGGATGAGCTTGAGCAGCGTCGTCTTGCCGGCGCCGTTCGGGCCGATCAGGCCGACCTTGTCGCCGCGCAGGATCGTCGCCGAGAAGTCCTTGACGATGAGCCGCGATTCGCCGCTCGGCGTCGCGAAGCGCATCGAGACGTTCTTCAGCTCGGCGACGATCTTGCCGCTCGGCAGGCCGGCGTCGGCCTCGAGGCGGACGCGGCCGAGCGATTCGCGCCGCGCCGCGCGCTGCGCGCGCAGCGCCTGCAGCCGCTGGACGCGGCCGACGCTTCGCGTCCGCCGCGCCTCGACGCCCTTTCGCACCCACACCTCCTCCTGCGCGAGCAGCTTGTCGGCGCGCGCGCTTTCCTTCGCCTCGGCGGCGAGCTCCTCGACCTTCCTCGCCTCGTAGGCGGCGAAGGCGCCCGGGTAGCTGCGCAGCACGCCGCGGTCGAGCTCGACGATGCGCGTCGCGACGGCGTCGAGGAAGGCGCGGTCGTGCGTCACGACCATGACGCTGCCCTTGAAGCCGACGAGCAGCTCCTCGAGCCACGTGATCGAGTCGAGGTCGAGGTGGTTGGTCGGCTCGTCGAGGAGCAGCACGTCGGGAACGGCGACCAGCGCACGCGCGAGGGCGACGCGCTTCTTGGTGCCGCCCGACAGCTCGGCGATCGTTCGCGCGCCGTCGAGGTGCAGGTGCGACAGCGTCGTCTCGACGCGCTGCTCCCAGTTCCAGGCGTCGAGCGCCTCGATCCGCGTCTGCAGCGCATCGAGATCGACGCCTTCGGCATGCGCCTCGTACGCGTCGCGGACGACGCGGGCCTCGGCGACGCCTTCGCCGACCGCGTCGAACACCGTGCCGGCGTCGTCGAACAGCGGCTCCTGCGGCACGTAGCGGATGCGCAGGCCCTGCGTCTGCTGCAGGAGACCGTCGTCGAGCTTCTCCAGCCCGGCGATGACCTTCATCAGCGACGACTTGCCGGTGCCGTTGCGGCCGATCAGGCCGACGCGCTCGCCCGACTCGAGCGACAACGACGCGCCGTCGAGCAGGGCGACGTGGCCGAAGGCGAGGTGGGCGTTGGAAAGGGAGAGGACGGCCATGGGAGAAGGTTGGCGCCGTGGCGCCGCTGTCGTCGCCGCTCAGGCGATCGAGCGCTCGAGCGCGTCGACGAACATCGCCGCGACGTCGAAGCCGGTCTGCTGGGTGATCTCCTGGAAGCCGGTCGGGCTCGTCACGTTGATCTCGGTGAGGCTGTCGCCGATGACGTCGAGGCCGACGAGCAGCAGGCCGCGCGCCGCCAACGCCGGCCCGATCGCCTCGGCGATCTCGCGGTCGCGCGGCGAGAGCGGCTGGGCGACGCCCTTGCCGCCGACCGCGAGGTTGCCGCGGATCTCGCTGCCCTGGGGAATGCGCGCGAGCGCGTGCGGCACCGGCACGCCGTCGATGACGAGCACGCGCTTGTCGCCGGCCGTGATCTCGGTGAGGTAGCGCTGCGCCATCACCGTCGTCGCGCCGTTGCGGTTGAGCGTCTCGGTGATGCTGCCGAGGTTGAGGCCGTCGGGGCCGACGCGAAAGATTCCCATCCCGCCCATGCCGTCGAGCGGCTTGAGGACGATGTCGCCGTGCTCGCCGTGGAATCGCTTGATCGCGGCCTCGTCGCGGGTGACGATCGTCGGCGCGATGTACTGCGGGAACTCGAGGATGGCGAGCTTTTCCGGGTGCTCGCGCAGCGCGCGCGGTGAGTTGAACACCCTCGCGCCTTCGCGCTCGGCCTGCGAGAGCAGGTGAGTGGCGTAGAAGAACTCGCTGTCGAACGGCGGGTCCTTGCGCATCACCACCGCGTCGGCGTCGGCGAGCGCCATCGACGCCGGCGCAGCGGCCTCGACGAACCACGCCGCGCTGCTCGGCGCCGCCAGCGCGATGGTGCGGACCTGCGCGCTGACGCGGCCGCCGCGCTGCCACACCAGGTCCTTGGGCTCGCAGGCGAGGAGCACATGGCCTCTCGCCGTCGCCGCTCGCATCATCGCGAACGTCGTGTCCTTGTAGGTCTTGAAGGTCTCGAGCGGGTCGGCGACGAACAGCAACTTCATGCGGTCAGATCTCCACCTTCGAGCCGAGCTCGACGACGCGGTTCGTCGGCAGGCGCAGGAAGTCGGCAGCGGCGGCCGCGTTGCGGTGCATGCCGGCAAACAGCTTCTCGCGCCAGTCGGCCATGCCGCCGCCGAGGGTCGGGATGACGATGTCGCGCGAGAGGAAATAGGAGGTGTCCATGTCGTCGACCGAGCAGCCGTGCTCGCGCAGGCGCGCCAGCGCCGTCGGCACGTCGGGCTCGTTCTTGAAGCCGAAGTTGAGCGTGATCTCCCAGCACTCGTTGCCGAGCGCCTTCATCTCGGCACAAAGCTTGTCGGCGATCCACGGCACCTCGTGGTGCTTGACGGTGACGAAGAGGTTGCGCTCGTGCAGCACCTTGTTGTGCTTGAGGTTGTGAAGCAGCGCGTTCGGCGTCAGCCCCTGGTCGCTGACCAGGAAGACCGCGGTCCCCGGCACGCGCGTGGGCGGGCTGATGAAGACCGACTCGAGGAAGCTGGGCAGGTCGATCGCGTCGTCGCGCAGGCTTTGCGACATGAGCTTCCTGCCCTGCTTCCACGTCATCATCAGCGTGAACATGAAGGCGCCGATGAGGAGCGGGAACCAGCCGCCGTCGATGACCTTGACGATGTTGGCGGCGAGGAACGTGAAGTCGACGACGAAGAAAAAGCCGGTCGCCAGCGCCGCCAGCCACCACGCGTACTTCCAGGCGTAGCGGACGACGAAGAAGGTCATCGTCGTCGTGATCAGCATGTCGATCGTCACGGTGATGCCGTACGCCGCGCCGAGGCTGTCGCTCGAGCCGAACAGGACCACCGCGATGACGATGCCGGTGAACAGGCCCCAGTTGACGAACGGCACGTAGATCTGGCCGGTCTCCTTGACGGAGGTGTGCGTGATGCGCAGGCGCGGCAGGTAGCCGAGCTGGATCGCCTGCTTGGTGACCGAGAACGCCGCCGTGATGAGCGCCTGCGAGGCGATCACCGCAGCGCAGGTCGCCAGCGCGATCAGCGGGTACAGCGCCCACGGCGGCGCCATCTGGAAGAACGGATTGCCGACCTTGCTCGGATCGGCGAGCAGCATCGCGCCCTGACCGAAGTAGTTGAGCAGCAGCGCCGGCATCGCCATGCCGAACCAGGCGAGCCGGATCGGCCGCTTGCCGAAGTGGCCCATGTCGGCGTAGAGCGCCTCCGCGCCGGTCACGCACAGGACGACCGAGCCGAGGGCGATGAACGCGATGCCGGGATGCTTGAACAGGAAGAGAAGCGCGTGGTGCGGCAGCAGCGACTGCAGGATCGCCGGGTTGTCGCCGATGTGGCTCAGGCCGAGGACGGCGATGACGAGGAACCAGACCGTCATCACCGGCCCGAACAGCGTGCCGACGCGCTCGGTGCCGAAGCGCTGGAACATGAAGAGCGCCGTCAGCACGACGAGCGTGATCGGCACGATCCAGGTGTGCAGCCCCGGCGCCGCGACCTGCAGGCCCTCGACCGCGCCGAGCACCGAGATCGCCGGCGTGATGACGCCGTCGCCGAAGAAGATGGCGGTGCCGAAGATGCCGACGAAGAGCAGCTTCCTGCGCAGCGACGGCCGGTCGCGCACCGCCTGCGAGGCGAGCGCGAGCATGGCGATCAGGCCGCCCTCGCCGTTGTTGTCGGCGCGCAGGATCAGCACGACGTACTTGATCGAGACGACGACCGTCAGCGTCCAGAAGACCAGCGAGAGGACGCCGAAGACGTTGTCGGGCGTCAGCGGCACGTGGCCGTGCGCGAACACCTGCTTGAGCGCATACAGCGGGCTGGTGCCGATGTCGCCGTAGACGACGCCGATCGCGCCCAGGGTGAGCGCGGCGGTGCTGGAGGCGGAGCGGTTGTGGTTCACGGAGCAAGCCGGCCGCCGCATGCCGTGGAGCGGAAGCGGGGCGCGAGGCGACGGTGATTGTGGCTCGCAGCCGCGCGGGCGGTCACGAGGCCGGTGTGCCTACTCGTAGATCTCGGCGTCGGGGTCGGTCGCCTCGAGCTCGTAGCTGGCCGCCACCATCGCCAGGCGGGCGATGACGCCGTACATGTAGAACCGGTTCGGCGCGCTCGCTCCCGGCTTGCTGCCCGGCTTGGGCAGCTGGTTGGAGCCGGCGAAAGCGAGCGGCACGAAGCTGGCGCCGGGCGAGTTGAGGTTCTCGTCGTTGCCGCGCTCGGGATTGACGCGATAGAAGCCGCCGACGACGTAGCGGTCGATCATGTAGACGACCGGCTCGGCGACCGAGTCGTTGACGCGCTCGTAGGTCGGCACGCCTTCCTGGAGGATGACCTCGCTCACCTCCTGGCCGTCCTTGATGACGCTCATCTTGTTGCGGGTGCGCCGGTTGATGTCGGCGAGGTCCTTCGGATCGCGCACCGTCATGATGCCCATGCCATACGTGCCCGCGTCGGCCTT
>DATIDZ010000182.1:0-7631 GCA_035456045.1 Caldimonas sp. | reverse complement strand
AAATGCTCCTGCTCGAGCGCGAAGATCTCCGGGTCGATGTAGAGGTCGCGGTGGACGCGGTCGGGCTCGACCAGGGCGCGGATCGCGTCCGGGTCGTCGCGGTAGCGCGAGCGGGGGGCGGCGGTCGAGGCGCTCATCGTGGTCGCTGCCGGCAGCCCTCAGGCGAGCGCGTGCCGCCTCAACGCGGCGGCGAGGCGGTTGCCGTGCTCGTCGGCCAGGGCCGCCTCGCGCAGCTCGGCGAGGATCGACGGCTCGAGCGCAGCGCCGGCGCGGCGAACGACGTCCATCAGCACGCCGAAATTGCGCCAGCCGCGCTCGTGCGTGTCGCCGTACCCCTTGACGAGGCGCTGGCATTGCACGACCTCGACGGCGAGGGCCGGATCGACCGCGGCGACACGCGTGATCTCGGCGAGCCATGCGTCGATGCGCTCGGCCTCGACGCCGAAGCGCAGGCTCGCGCGGCGGAAGCGGCGCAGCCCGGCGACCGCGTAGAGCAGGAGGAACCCCGAGAGCGAGCTCGTCGTCACGACCTTGCCCTTGTCGGTCCAGCGCTCGACCAGGCTGCGCGCCCATCCCGGTCGCTCGAGCCAGCGGGCGACTCCCGCCGGGAGCGTCTCGCAGATCTCCTGCAGGCGCGGATGGAGGTACTCGTCGATCGCCAGGACCTGGCCGGCGCCGACGCGCACTTCGCCGTGGACGCGATCGAAGCGCGTCGCGCGCGTCTTGAGCGCGGCGACGCGGATCGTGTCTTCGTAGGTCATCCAGAGCGCGAGGTGGCGCGCGGTCTCGGCGATCAGCCGGGGCGGCGCCGCCGGGGCGGCCGCACGCAGGCCCTCGAGGCGCTGCAGGTAGAGCCGGGCGTGCTCGACGTCCTGCCAGTCGATCGTTCGCCGCACCCCTTCGACGGCGAAGTCGTGCGCCTCGACCGGAAAGCCCGAGCGCACGCGCTCGACGAGCGCAGCGACGTCGGGATCGCGCGGCGGCGATGCCGTTGCGGGCAGCGGCACGGCCGGCGACGCGGACGCCGTCGCCGCCGACGGCGCCGCCAGCTCGGAGCCGTCGGACACGCTCGCCGCGCGCGCGCTCGCCGGCGCCTGCTCCCGGCCGAGCGCGCTCGCGAAGCCGGCGTCGAAGGCGCGCCGGCTGGCCGCGACGCCGACGCCGCCGCGCGCGATCGTTTCCTCGAACGCCGTCCGCGCGAACGGCAGGACGCCGCTGCCGGCGAGCGCGCCGAAGAGCACCGCGCTGATGACGCTGCCGGACTCGTCGGCGACCTTCGCCATGTCGAACGCGAGCCAGCGCGCCGCCGCGGCCTTCGCGATCGTGGCGAGCGCGCCCGCGTCGACGCGGCCGTCGCCCAGCGCCGTCTTCTCGCCGATCGACCAGACCCGGTGCGTCGACGCGATCAGCGTCGTCCGGTCGGGCGTCACGAGGCCGCGCTGGACGGCGCGCGCCGCTTCCATCAGCTCGGACGCCAGGACGATGTCGACGTCGCCCGGCATCGGCATCAGCGCCAGCACCGGCGCCAGGCCGGCGGCGTCGGCCTCGGCGCGAGGAAACAGCTCGACGTAGTAGATCGTCGCGCCCGTGCGCTGCGCGACGCCCGGCACCGACGTCGCCTGCGCGAGGTAGCCGTTCTGCTCGGCGAGCTCGACGATCCAGTCGGCCAGCACGCCGCCGCCCTCGCCGCCGATGGCGAGGATCGCGATCTTGATCGGCTGGGCGCTCATGGAGGCGTCAGAAGGCGAAGCGCGCGCGCCGGCGCGCGTCGCGGCGCTGCAGCGCGCCGATGACGGCCGTGCGCATCCGCGCCAGGAAGCGATCCCACGCCGTCGGGTTGCTGACGATCCTCGCCTTGTAGAACGACGGGCAGAGCACGGCCGCGTGCGAGACCTCGCCGCAGACGCCGCAGCCGACGCAGCTGTCGAGCACGGTCGCGACCGGATCGGTGCGCAGCGGGTCGGGGTTGGCCTTGATCGAGAGCGACGGGCAGCCGGACAGGCGGATGCACGAGTGGTCGCCGGTGCAGGTATCGCTGTCGACGCCGAAGCGCTCGCGCACGACGCGTTCGCCGCGCGCGATGGCGGCCTTGACGAGCGGCTTCTCGCGCCGCTGCCGGTTGAGCATGCACTCCGACTGCGCCACCACGACCTTCGGGCCGGCGTCCTTCGTGGTCAGCGCCTCGCGCAGCGCGTCGCGCATGGCCGAGACGTCGAAGGTGTGCGTCACCGTCTTCACCCACTCGACGCCGACGCCGCGCACGGCGCGCTCGATCGCGTGGCCGGTGCTGCGCGACGCGTGCGCCGCCTGCGACGAGAGCAGCTCCTGGCCGCCGGTCGCCGACGTATAGTTGTTGTCGACGACGATGGTCAGGTTGTCGCTGCGGTTGAAGACCGCGTTGGCGATGCCGCTGGTCAGGCCGTTGTGCCAGAAGCCGCCGTCGCCCATGACGCTGATCGCGCGCTTGCCGGGCAGCGCCTCGCCCGCGCCGCGCGTCGTCGGCGCGTTGAACGCCGACGCGCCTGCCGTGCCCAGGCCGTAGCCCATCGTCGTGTTGCCGAGGTGGAATGGGGGCAGGATCGAGAACAGGTGGCAGCCGATGTCGGCACTCATGTGGTGCGCGCCGAGCTCCCGCTCGACGAGCTTGATCGCGCTGAAGATCGGCCGCTCGGGGCAGCCGGTGCAAAAGCCAGGCGGCCGCGCGTGAACGTGCGCGGCGAGCGCGGCCGGTGCGATCGCGGGCGGCGCGATCGGGCGCGCGGCCGGCGCGAGCCGTCCGTAGCGCTCGAGAAACGCGCGCAGGCCGTCGCGGACGACGCCGAGCGTGTACTCGCCGGCGCGCGGCAGCAGGTCCTTGCCGTGCAGCGTCGCCGTCGCGTCGCCGTGGCGAAGGACCGTCGCCAGGGTCTGCTCGATGAAGTTCGGCTGTCCTTCCTCGACGATCAGGACGGCGCGCTTGCCTTGCGCGAAGCGAAGCACCTCGCTCTCGATCACCGGGTAGGCGACGTTCATCACGTAGATCGGCACCTGCGACCGCCCGTAGACGTCGGCGAGGCCGAGCCGCTCGAGCGAGCGCAGCACCGCGTTGCAGTGACCGCCCTGGACGACGATGCCGATGTCGCTCGCGCCGCCGTCGCTCGCCTCGATGAACTCGTTGAGCTTCCTCTCCTCGATGAAGCGCACCGCCGCCGGCCAGCGCTCCTCGATCTTCTCGCGCTCGTGCGCGTAGCTCATCGGCGGCAGCGTGATCCGGTCGAGGTCGCGCGCCGGTGCCGCCATCGCCTGCGCCAGCGTGAACGGCGGGCGCCGGTTGGCCGACGCCGTGAACTGGCCGTGGACGTGGCAGGCGCGGATGCGCAGCTCGAGCATCACCGGCGTCCGGCTCGCCTCCGAAAGCTCGAACCCCGCCTTCACCGCGGCGACGATCGACGGCAGGTTCGGGCGCGGGTCGAGCAGCCAGATCTGCGACTTCATCGCGAAGGCGTGGCTGCGCTCCTGCATGATCGACGAGCCTTCGCCGTAGTCCTCGCCGACGACGACGAGCGCGCCGCCGGTGACGCCGCCGGAGGCGAGATTCGCCAGCGCATCGGAGGCGACGTTGACGCCGACCGGCCCCTTGAAGGTGACCGCGCCGCGCAGCGGGTAGTTGACGGACGCGGCGAGCGTCGCCGCCGCGGTCGCCTCGCTGGCCGAGTTCTCGAAGCGGATGCCGTGCTCGACGAGGATGTCCTCGGCGTCCGCGAGCACGTCCATCAGGTGCGAGATCGGCGCGCCCTGGTAGCCGGCGACGTACGACACGCCCGATTCCAGCAGCGCCTTGGTGACGGCCAGGATGCCCTCGCCGCGGAACACCTCGCCGGCACCGAGACGCAGCTTCTTGACCTCTTCGACGAACGACCGCTCGGCCATGGGTTCCCTCTGCCTGCAGCCGGCGCGCCCCACGTGCGGCGCGTTCCGGAAGTCGGCACGGTCCTATGTTAGTCGGCGGCGTCCCTCGCCGACGCTGGAGCGCCGGCGCCCGCCCCGGCAGTCAGCAGCCCCGGAAGACCGGCTTGCGCTTCTCCAGGAACGCGGTCACTCCCTCGGCGTAGTCCTCGCTGTCGTAGACGACGCGGCGCAGCCCCTGGACCCGCTCGAAGCCCTGCGGCGACATCGGATGCGCCCCGGCCAGGATGCGCAGCTGCTCCTTCATCACCGCGATGCTGAGCGGCGCGTTGGCGGCGATGGTCCGGGCCAGGTCGTTCGTGAACGCCTCGATCTCGGCCGCCGGCACGAGGTGGTTGACCATGCCGAGCCGTTCGGCCCGCTCGGCCGAGACCGGCCGGGCCGTGAAGACCATCTCCTTGACGATGCGCGCGTCGGCGGCATTCAGGAAGGTCAGCATGCCGCTGACGTTGTAAGGCACGCCGAGCTTGGCCGGCGTGGCCGCGAAGCTGGCCGTCGGCGCCGCGACGATCAGGTCGCACGCGAACACCGTCTCGCACGCGCCACCCCAGACGCTGCCTTCGATCATGGCGATCACCGGCGCCGGGAACTGCTCGATCTCGCGGATCAGGTAGCGCAGCGGGTCGTCCCAGCCCAGCGGATCGCGCCGGCCGGTCGGCAGCTCGCCGACGTCGTGCCCGGCCGACCAGACCCGCGCCCCGGGGGCGGCGCGCAGGATCGCCACCCGCGTCTTCGCCTCCTTCAGCTCGGCGAGCGCGGCGACGATGTCGCGCACCATCGCCTCCGACAGCGCATTTCGCTTGGCGGCATGATCGAGGGTGATGGTGCCCACCAGGTCGGCACAGCAGACGGAGATCAGGGGCATGGCGGTCCTCGCAATCCGGCCGAGTGTCCCCGATCGTCGCCGCGGGGCTTGATCTGGCGTAAGGCACCGATCCGGCCGGCCGGGCCACACTCCGGGTATCGATCATCTTCTGAGGAGCAAGCATGAGCAAGCGTGACGTGGTGGTGCTGGGCGCGGCCCGTTCGGCGATCGGAACCTTCGGCGGGTCGCTCGCGGACATCGAGCCGGCGGAGCTCGCCGGCACGGTGATGAAGGAGGCGGTCAAGCGCTCGGGCGTCGACCCGAAGGCGATCAACTACGTGACGGTCGGCAACACGATCCCGACCGAGGCGCGTTTCCCGTACGTGGCCCGCGTCGCCGCGATCCAGGCCGGCCTGCCGATGGACTCGGTCGCGATGTCGGTGAACCGCCTGTGCTCGTCCGGCCTGCAGGGCATCGTCACCACCGCGCAGAACATCCTGCTCGGCGACTGCGACTACGGCATCGGCGGCGGCGTCGAGGTGATGAGCCGCGGCGGCTACCTGTCGACGGCGATGCGCACCGGCGCGCGCATGGGCGACACCAAGATCCTCGACATGATGGTCGCGACGCTGACCGACCCGTTCGGCGTCGGCCACATGGGCATCACGGCGGAGAACCTCGTCACCAAGTGGGGCATCACGCGCGAGGAGCAGGACGCGCTCGCCGTCGAGTCGCACCGGCGTGCCGCGGCGGCGATCGCCGAGGGACGCTTCAAGTCGCAGATCGTCGCCATCGTCAAGCAGACCAAGAAGGGCGAGGTCGTCTTCGACACCGACGAGCACGTCAAGCCGGCGACGACCCTGGAGACGCTCGCGAAGATGAAGCCCGCGTTCAAGAAGGACGGCTCGGTGACGGCCGGCAACGCGTCGGGCATCAATGACGGCGCCGCCTTCTTCGTCCTGGCCGACGCCGCCGTGGCGGCCGCGGCCGGGCACAAGCCGATGGCGCGGCTGGTGTCGTACGCGGTGGCCGGCGTGCCGAACGAGATCATGGGCGAAGGGCCGATCCCCGCGACGAAGCTGGCGCTCAAGAAGGCGGGCCTCCGGCTCGACCAGATGGACGTGATCGAGAGCAACGAGGCGTTCGCGGCGCAGGCCATCGCCGTCTCGCGCGGCCTCGAGCTCGACATGAAGAAGACCAACCCGAACGGCGGCGCGATCGCGCTCGGCCACCCGATCGGCTGCTCGGGCGCGTTCCTCGCGACCAAGGCCGTCTACGAGCTGCAGCGCACGTCCGGCCGCTACGCGCTGGTGACGATGTGCATCGGCGGCGGCCAGGGCATCGCCGCGGTGTTCGAGCGCCTCTAGTCGAGCGAGCCGCGCCCGCGGCGACGTCGGCGCGGCAGCCGATGCGTCGCCTGTCGACGGATCGATCGGCGCCGACCTGAGGGGTCGCGCCTGCTGCGAGTCGCCCGAGTCGGCGGCGCGCGCCATGGTCGCGCTCGCCGCCGGCGCCGACCGCTGGCGCCAGGTCGACCTGCCGGCGTTCGAGGCGCAGGCGTCGCTGTCGCGCGGCTTCTGGATGTCGTACCACGAGCTCACCGGCGGGTACCCGTGGCTGACCAAGCGCGTCGCCCGCGTCCTCCATCCCGACGCGGCCCTGCCGTCGCGCAACGGCTTCGCCCACGTGCTCGCGCTGGTCTCGCCCTACGTCGGACGCGGCGGCGGTGCGATCGGCATCGTCGCCCTCGCCGCGGTGATCGGGCACGGTGACCTGGCACTGCGCGGGCGGCGCCGGCGTGCGGGCGGCGCAGCTGCCGGCGCCCTGCCGCGAGGACGACGCCCCGGCCGAGAAGTAGCGCGGCGCCGATTCGTGCCTCACCCGAGAATGACCGTTTCGGTTCGGTTCAGAGATCCGCCATGACCTCCCCTTTCCGGTCGACGGCCGTCGTCGGCGCCGGCGCCGTCGGCAGCTTCTTCGGCGCCATGCTCGCGCGCGCGGGCCACCCGGTGACGCTGATCGCACGCCAGACGAACGTGCAGGCGATCGAGCGCGACGGGCTGCGCCTGCAGATGGCCGGCCGCCTCGAGTCGATCCGCATCGCCGCGCGCGCCGACATCGGCGCCGTGCGCGGGGCCGACCTCGTCCTCTTCTGCGTCAAGTCGACCGACACCGACGCGGTCTCTCGCGAGATGGCGCCCCACCTGGCCGACAACGCGCTCGTCCTCAGCCTGCAGAACGGCGTCGAGAACGCGGCGACGATCGCGCGCCACGTGCGCCAGGCCGTCGTTCCGGCGGTCGTGTACGTCGCCACGGCCATGCCCGAGCCCGGCCTCGTGGCCCACCACGGCCGCGGCGATCTGGTCATCGGCGCCCTCGATGCCGAGGCAGCGAAGGACCCGGCGCTCGCGTCGCGGCTGCAGGCGCTGGTCGACCTGTTCGCGACTGCGCAGGTGCCGGTCCGCATCTCCGCCGACGTCATCGCCGAGCTGTGGTCCAAGCTGATGGTGAACTGCGCGTACAACGCGATCTCCGGCATCGCCCAGGCGAGCTACGGCACGCTGACCGCGCTCGACGAGGTGCGCCAGCTGCAGGAGGCCGTCGTTCGCGAAGTCGTCGCGCTCGCCGAGGCCGAAGGCGTGAACCTCCCGCTCGCGCCCGCGCTCGAGGCGATGCGCATGATCGCGCCCGCGATGCCGGCGCAGCTCTCGTCGACGGCGCAGGACATGGCGCGCGGCAAGCCGAGCGAGATCGATCACCTGAACGGCTTCGTCGCCCGCCGCGGCGCCGCGCTCGGCGTCCCGACGCCGGCGAACCAGGCGCTCCATGCGCTCGTGCGCCTGATGGAAAGCAACCGAGGCCGCGACTGATGGCTCGTCCT
>DATIDZ010000181.1:0-9873 GCA_035456045.1 Caldimonas sp. | reverse complement strand
TGCGCGGTCATGACGCTCGACGGCCGCGGCGAGCGCGCGACGACGACGTACGGCGCCTGCTCGGCGCGCGGCGGCGAGCTCGCCTACCGCGGCCTCGGCGTCGTCGAGATGCCGAACTCGCTCGGCCTGCTCTACGAGAAGATCACCGCGCACCTCGGCTTCCTGCATTCGAGCGACGAGTACAAGGTGATGGCGCTGGCCGCGCTCGGCACGCCGACGCTGAAGGCGGCGCTGCGCGATCACGTCCGCGTCGGCGCGGGCGGCCAATACGTGGTCGCGCCGTTCGACGCCGAAGCGCTGTTCGGGCCGCGACGGCACCGCGGCGGCCCGCTCGAGCAGCACCATCTCGATCTCGCCGCGTCGCTGCAGGAGGTGCTCGAGGAGACGGTGCTCGCGCTCGCGACGTGGCTGCGCGAGGCGAGCGGCGAGCGCCACCTCGCGATGGCCGGCGGCGTCGCGCTCAACTGCGTGATGAACTCGCGCCTGCGCGACAGCGGCATCTTCGAGCGCGTCTGGGTGCAGCCCGCGGCAGGCGACGCGGGCACCGCGCTCGGCGCCGCGCTGTGGGTCGACGCGCGCGGTCGGCGCGAAGACGTCGGAGGCCCGCCGCGCACGTCGAGCGCGTCGAGCGCGTCGAGCGCCCCGAGTCCCGCGACGTCGTCGCCCCAGGCGCTCGCGCCGCGCCGCTGGTCGATGTCGCACGCCTACCTGGGCCCGGGCTTCGACGACGACGAGATCGAGCGCGCGCTCGCCTGGGCCAAGCTGCCCTACCGGCGCTGCCGCGACGACGACGAGCTGGTCGACGCGGTGGCCGGTCTGCTCGCCGAGGACAGGATCGTCGGCTGGTTTCAGGGCCGCATGGAGTTCGGACCGCGCGCCCTCGGCGCGCGCTCGATCCTCGCGTCGCCGATCGATCCGGCCATGCAGGTGCGTCTCAACGAGCTCAAGGACCGCGAGGACTTCCGTCCGGTCGCGCCCGCGCTTCCGCGCGAGGACCTGCGGGCGTGGTTCGCGCCCGCCGAGGCCGACGGCGGCAGCTCGCCGTTCATGCTCTTCGTCTACGACGTGCCGCCCGAGCAGGCGGCGCGCATCCCGTCGGCCTGCCACACCGACCGTAGCGCGCGCGTGCAGACGGTCGACGCCGCGACGAACCCGCGCTTCCATGGCCTGCTGCGCGCGTTCGCCCGGCGGACCGGCGTGCCGGTGCTCGTCAATACCTCGTTCAACGTGCGCGGCGAGCCCATCGTCGGCTCGCCGAAGGCGGCGATCGAGGCGTTCTACAGCACGCCGCTCGACGTCCTCGCGATCGGCCGCTTCATCGTCGAGAAGGCGCCATGAGCTCGCTCACCCACGGCGGGACGACGCCGAGCACCACCCGCCCGCGGGCAGCGCCGGCGCCGCTCGTGCCGGCGTCGGGCGCCGAAGGCGTGCGCCTCTCGGTCGTGATTCCGACGTTTCGCCGTCCGGCGCTCGTCACCCGCTGCCTGGAGGCGGTGATCGCGCAACGCTTCGATCCCGGCGCCTACGAAGTGATCGTCGTCGACGACGGCCGGACGACCGACACGGAGGCCTCCGTCGAAGCCGTCGCGCGGTCGCATCCGACGCACGCGATCTGCTACCTGCGCCCGCACGGCGGCCACGGGCCCGCCGCCGCGCGCAATGCCGGCTGGCAGGCGGCGCGCGCGCCGGTCGTCGCCTTCACCGACGACGACACGGTGCCCGATCCCGACTGGCTGCGCGAGGGCGAGCGCGCGCTCGCGGCCGACGTCGTCGCCGTGTCCGGCCGCGTCGTGGTCCCGTCGCCGAGCCCGCCGGTCGACGGCGTCGCCGCGCCGCCGACCGACCACGAGCTGATGACGCGAGGCCTCGAGCGCGCGGAGTTCGTGACCGCGAACGCGTTCGTCCGGCGCACTGCCTTGTTCGAGGTCGGCGGCTTCGACGAGCGATTCAAGCGCGCCTGGCGCGAAGACTCCGACCTGCAGTTCGCGCTTCTCGCCCGGGGCCGGATCGCGCGCTGCGAGGAGGCCGTCGTCGTGCACCCCGTCCGCGCCGAAGCGTGGGGGGTGAGCCTGCGCCAGCAGAAGAACGTCTTCTTCGACGCGCTCCTCTACAAGAAGCACCCGCGCCTGTACCGCGAGCGCATCCTCGCCAGGCCGCCCTGGGACTACTACGCGATCGTCGCGCTGTCGATCGCCGCCGCCGTGTTCTTCGCCACCGACGTCATCGGCTCGGCGCTGGTGAGCGCGGCGATCGCGCTGATCCTGATCGGCGCGCTGGCGTGGCGACGGCTGCGCCGCACGTCGCACTCGCAGGCGCACGTGGTCGAGATGATCGTCACGTCGTTCGCGATTCCCTTCCTCTCCGTCTACTGGCGTCTGCGCGGTGCGATCCATTTCCGCGTCGCGTACCTGTGAAGACAATGCACCCGCGCCTCGCCGACGAGCCGATCGAGCGCATCGCGGTCTTTCGCGCCCTGATGCTCGGCGACATGCTGTGCGCCGTGCCGGCGCTGCGCGCCTTGCGCGCGGCGTTCCCCGAGGCGGCGATCACCTGGATCGGCCTCGAGCCGACGCGGCCGATGGCGCGGCGGCTCGCTCACCTCGTCGACGACTTCATCGCCCTGCCCGGGTACCCCGGCCTGCCCGAGGTGGCAGTCGATGCGACCGCGTTGCCGGGCTTCTTCGCTGCCGTCCGCTCGCGCCGATTCGACCTCGCGCTGCAGATGCACGGCAGCGGCGCGATCGTCAATCCGCTGGTCGCCGCGTTCGGCGCGCGCCGCTGCGCGGGCTTCTTCGACGACGACGCGCCCGTGCCGCGCTGCGACGAGTCGCTGTTCGTGCGCTGGCCGACCGCGGGCCACGAGATCGAGCGCATGCTCGTCCTCACCGATCACCTCGGCCTCGCGCGACGCGGCACTCGGCTCGAGTTTCCGGTCGGCGTCGGCGATCGCGCCGAGCTCGCCGCGGTGCGCGGCGACGCCGACGCGCCCTACGTCTGCATCCACGTCGGCGCGCAGCTGCCGTCGCGGCGCTGGCCGGTCGACCGGTTCGCCGCGGTCGCCGATGCCGTCGCCGCGGGCGGCCGCGCGGTCGTCCTGACCGGCAGCGCGGGCGAGTCCGGCCTCGTCGACGACGTCATGCGGCGCATGCGGCGGCGCGCGACGAGCCTGGCCGGCAAGACGACGCTCGGCGCGCTTGGCGCCCTCATCGCCGACGCCGATGCGCTCGTCTGCAACGACACCAGCGTCTCGCACATCGCCGCGGCGCTCGGCTGCCCGAGCGTCGTCGTCAGCTGCGGCGCCGACGTCGCGCGCTGGGCGCCGCTCGACCGCGCTCGGCATCGCGTCCTGTGGCAGGCGCTGCCGTGCCGGCCGTGCGCCTACGCGGAGTGCCCGATCGGCCATGCCTGCGCCCACGCGATCGCACCCGACGCCGTGCTCGCCGCGCTCGCCGGCGTCATCGAGCGGCACGAGGCGAGCGCCGACGCAGCGCTGGAAGGAGCAACGCGATGAAGAGACGACTGCGCATCCTCACGTGGCACGTGCACGGCAACTACCTCTACTACCTGACCCAGGTGCCGCACGACTTCCATCTCGTCAACGACCCGCGCCGGCCGCAGCACCACACCGGCCGCAGCGGCAGCCTGCCGTGGGGCCCCAACGTCCACGACCTGCCGGTCGAGCGCGTGCGCGACAGCGAGTTCGACGTCGTCATCTTCCAGTCGCGCGGCGAATGGGAGACCGTCCAGCACGAGATCCTCAGCGAAGCGCAGCGGCGCCTGCCGCGCATCTACATCGAGCACGATCCGCCGCAGGAGCACCCGACCGACACCCGCCACTGGGTCGCCGACCCGAACGTCCTGCTGGTCCACGTGACCCATTTCAACGACTTGATGTGGGACTCGGGGCCGACGCCGACGCAGGTGATCGAGCATGGCGTCCTGCTGCTCTCCGACGCGCGCTACAGCGGCCACGTGCCGCGCGGTGCCGTCGTCGTCAACAACCTGCCGTCGCGCGGCCGCCGGCTCGGCCTCGACGTCTACCGCGAGGTCGAGCGACGCGTCCCGCTCTCGCTCTACGGCATGGACAGCCAGGCGATCGGCGGCGAAGGCGAGGTCGGCAACGCGCGCCTGCCCGACGTGCTCGCCGCGCACCGCTTCTTCTTCAACCCGATCCGCTACACGAGCCTCGGGCTGGCGATCGTCGAGGCGATGATGGTCGGGCTGCCCATCGTCGGTCTCGCCACGACCGAGCTCGTCACCGTCGTCCGCAACGGCGAGAACGGCTTCATCGACACCGACGTCGACGTCCTCGTCGAGGGCATGCAGGAGCTGCTCGCCGACGCCGGCCTCGCGCGCCGCCTCGGCGAGGCGGCCCGCGCCAGCGCGCTCGAACGCTTCGGCATCGACCGCTTCGTCGCCGACTGGCAGGACGCCCTGACCCGAGTCGCCCACTGAAAGACAGGAACATGACATCGATCCCGCGCGAGCCGAGCGTGCTCGTCACCGGCGGTGCCGGCTTCGTCGGCAGCCACCTCTGCGATCGCCTGCTCGCGCACGGCCACTCGGTCCTCGCCGTCGACGACCTTTCGACCGGCGACGCGTCGCACATCGCGCACCTCCGGTCGCATCCGCGCTTTCGCACGGCGCAGCACGACATCGCGCGCGATCTGCCGGAGCAGGCGCGCTCGGCGCAGCGCATCTTCAACCTCGCCTGCCCGGCAAGCCCTGCGTACTACCAGCGCCATCCTGTGCAGACGACGCTGACCAGCGTGCTCGGCGTCTGGCGCCTGCTCGAGAGCGCGCAGCGAAGCGGTGCCCGGCTGCTGCAGGCGTCGACGAGCGAGGTGTACGGCGACCCGCAGGTGCATCCGCAGACCGAGTCGTACCACGGCCACGTCAATCCGATCGGCCCCCGCTCGTGCTACGACGAGGGCAAGCGCTGCGCCGAGGCCATGGCGTTCGCCTACCGGCGCGAGCGCGGCGTGCCGATCCGCGTCGTTCGCCTCTTCAACAGCTACGGGCCGCGCCTCACCCCGGGCGACGGCCGGGTGGTGAGCAACTTCATCGTCCAGGCGCTTCGCGGCGATCCGCTCACCGTCTACGGCGACGGCAAGCAGACGCGCAGCTTCTGCTACGTCGACGACACCGTCGAGGGCATCGTGCGGATGATGGAAAGCGACATCGACGGCCCGGTCAACATCGGCAACCCGGATGAGCACACGGTGCTCGAGCTCGCCGAGATCGTGCTGCGGCTGACCGGCAGCCGGTCGCGCCTCGTGCGCCGGCCGCTGCCCGCCGACGACCCGCAGCGCAGGAAGCCCGACATCTCGCTCGCCCGCGCGGAGCTCGGCTGGCAGCCGCGCGTCGGCCTCGAGGACGGCCTGACGCGAACGACGCACTACTTCCGCGAGCTGCTGCAGATCGGCACGCGCGCGACCGTCGACCTGGCGGTGTCGAACATGTCCTGAGGTGCGCAGCGGCGCCCCGCGACGCTATCGCTCAGTGGCACCGGCGGCACCCGGATCGACGCGGCCGCCGCCGCGCCGGACCCGCTCAGCTGCAGGTCATCCGCATCGATTCGATCCGGCCGCCGAAGCCGAGCGCCTCGGCGAGGCCGGCTTCGCGCGTGTTCGGCTGAAAGCCGACCGAGCGCGCCGAGAGCATCTGCTTCTGGTAGACGACGAGCGTGGCGCGCGGTCCGGTGACGATGCTCTTGATGTCGCGCTTGAGCTGGCTCGCGCTGCCCTTGTCGAGCGTCTGCAGCTCGACCGGCCCGATCAGCGTCAGCGAATCGCCGTTGAAGTTGCGCTCGTCGTAGAAGGAGGCCCAGCAGCCCGCGCGCATCTGCTCGCCGGCCCCCGCCGTCGGCAGGACGACGACCGCGGTGTCGACGTCGGCGCTGCCGGCGCCGTAGCCCGACGAGCTGCGGCCGGCGCTGCCGCCGGTCGACGAGCAGGCGGCGAGTGCAGCGGCGGCGAGCGACGCGAGGAGGACGGGGAAGCGGCGTGAGGTCATGAGGTTCTCGCTGGAAATGACAGGTGCCGGGTCCCAGCGAGTGGCGTGCCCACCCGCGCCGGCACCCCCGCGAGCGAGGGCCGGATCCGATCCCAACGGCGCTCAGCGAGCGTCGCGCCCGCCGCCGTCCCGACGACGCTCAGCCAGCGTCGCGCCCGCCGCCGTCGCCCGCGTCGCCGTGGTGGAGCAGGAGCGTCATCAGCACCGCCGAATCGACGCGCGCGCCGAGCGAGTACGGCTGGCCCGCGGGGAGGACGACGAGCTGGCCGGGGCCGAGCCGGCGTGCGCCGCCCGGCATGTCGACATCGACGTCGCCTTCCAGGCAGTGGATCGTGCACTCGTCGTCGACGTGATGCTGCGGCACGTTGCGCCGGGCCGGCAGCACGAGGTGAAGGAGCTGCAGGCGATCGGTCTTCAGGAGGCTCGTGCTGACGGCGTCGTGAAGCGCCGGACCGAGCGGGCGGATGTCGATGACGTCGAGCGGCTGGGCGTGCGGCAGGGCCATGGGGTCTCTCCGAAGCGCGTTCCGGGCAAGCCCGGTGCCCGACGCCGGCGCGCGCCGGCCCGTCGATTGCTGGGGGTTGCGACAACCAGCCTGCGAGGAACGCGATGAATTGGACCAGAGTGGCGCTGATGGTGAGCCTCGCCTGGATTGCCGCGAACCTGCTCCGCAAGATCGGTCGCGGCGATCCCGGCGATCGTGACGACGGCCTGGGACCGCTTCCGTCGCTCGACCCGGGGTTGCCGGTCCGGGTCCGGGCGCTGACCGAGCCCGCCGGGTCGCTCCTCGGCGCCGCCAGGCGCGGCCCGGGCTTCGCGCGCCGCGCCTGAACCGTGGCGACGCGACACGACGCCGACCAGCGCATGTGGGCGCAGGCGTGCGAGCTGATCGCCGACGCCGAGCGCCTGCACCGCCAGTTCTTCCGCCTCGCCGTCGACAGCGCGCCCGCGACCTGGGAGCCGCCGATCGACGTCTTCGAGGACGAGCGCGGGATCGTCGTCGTCGTCGCGATGCCGGGGGTCGCTGCCGAGCGCGTGCAGGTCCTGCACGATGCGGGCGTTCTCGTCGTCCGCGGCACGCGGCCGCTGCCGTTCCAGGGCGCGCGCGGGCGCCTGCGCCAGCTCGAGATTCCGTACGGCGCGTTCGAGCGTCGGATCGCCCTGCCGCCCGGCACCTTCGAGGTCGGCCCGCCCGAGCTCGCGCAGGGCTGCCTGGTGCTGCGATTGCGCAGATCGCCCCCATCTGGTCGCCCATGAACACCCCTGAAGAGCCCTCGCGCGCGCCGGCGTCGGGCGCGCTGCTCGACGACCGCCGCGCCGCCGAGGCGAGCGCGGACGCCGCCCAGGGCGGCCACGACGCGACCGTCGCGCGGCCGCTGCCGGACGATGCGCTGATCGTCCTGCCGGTGCGCAACCTGGTCGTCTTTCCGGCCACCGTGCTGCCGATCGGCATCGGCCGCGAGCGCTCGCAGGCGGCGGTGCAGGAAGCGGTCCGCCTCGAGAAGCCGATCGGCGTCCTGCTGCAGAGCAAGCCGGAGGTCGACGAGCCGTCGCCCGACGATCTGCACTGGGTCGGCACCAGCGCCGCGGTGCTGCGTTACGTCACCGCGCCCGACGGCGGTCACCATGTTGTCGCGCGCGGCCTGAGGCGCTTTCGCGTCCTCCAGTTCCTCGACGGCTGGCCGTTCACCGTCGTGCGGGTCCAGTACATCGACGATCCCGATCGCGCCGACCCCGAGATCGAGGGGCGGGCGCGCGTTCTCAAGGAGCGTGCGCTCGAGACGCTGCAGCTCTTGCCGCAGATCCCGGCCGAGATGGGCGTCGCCCTGCAGGGGATCGACGATCCGGCGCAGCTCGCCAACGTCATCTCGAGCGTCCTCGACGTGCCCCCCGAAGAAAAGCAGTCGCTGCTCGAGACCTTCGACCTCAAGTCGCGCCTCGACCGCCTGCTCGCGATCGTCGCGCGCCGCATCGAGGTGCTAAAGGTCTCGCGCGACGTCGCCGACCGCACGCGCGAATCGATCGGCGACGTCAACCGCAAGCACCTCCTGCGCGAGCAGATGCGGACGATCCAGAAGGAGCTCGGCGAAGGCGACGAAGGCGCGGCCGAGATCGAGGAGCTCGACAAGGCGATCGGCGACGCGCACATGCCCGAGGAGGTCGAGAAGGTCGCCCGCAAGGAGCTCAAGCGCCTCGAGCGCATGCCCGAGGCGGCCGGCGAGTACTCGATGGTGCGCACCTACCTCGACTGGCTGGTCGAGCTGCCGTGGGGCGACGAGCCGGAGCCGCCGATCGACATCGCCGAGGCGCGCCGCATCCTCGACGAGGACCACTTCGGCCTCGACAAGATCAAGCGGCGCATCCTCGAGCACCTGGCGGTGCACAAGCTCAACCCGTCGGGCAGGAGCCCGATCCTGTGCTTCGTCGGCCCGCCCGGCGTCGGCAAGACCTCGCTCGGCCAGAGCATCGCCAAGGCGACCGGGCGCACCTTCGCGCGCGTCAGCCTGGGCGGCGTCCACGACGAGGCCGAGATCCGCGGCCACCGCCGCACCTACATCGGCGCCCTGCCGGGCAACATCATCCAGAACCTGCGCAAGGCCGGCACCCGGCACGCGGTGATGATGCTCGACGAGGTCGACAAGCTCGGCGCCGGCGGCTTCCACGGCGACCCGGCGTCGGCGCTGCTCGAGGTCCTCGACCCGGAGCAGAACTCGACCTTCCGCGACACCTACCTCGCGGTGCCGTACGACCTCTCGAAGGTGATGTTCGTGTGCACGGCGAACGTCCTCGACACGATCCCCGGGCCGCTGCGCGACCGCATGGAGGTCATCCAGCTGCCCGGCTACACGGCCGAGGAGAAGCTGCAGATCGCGCGCCGCTATCTCGTGCCGCGCCAGCTCGCGGCGACCGGCATCAGTGCCGAGCAGTGCGCGATCGGCGACGACGCGCTGATGGCGATCATCGGCGACTACACGCGCGAGGCCGGCGTTCGCAACCTCGAGCGCGAGATCGGCAGCGTCTGCCGCCACGTCGCGGTGCGCATCGCCGAAGGAACGATCGAGCGCCTGACGGTCGGCGCCGGCGACCTGCACGAGATCCTCGGCGCGAAGCGCTTCGAGGCCGAGGTCGCGATGCGCGCCGGCATCCCCGGCGTCGCGACCGGGCTGGCGTGGACGCCGGTCGGCGGCGACATCCTCTTCATCGAGGCGGCGCGAACGCCCGGCAGCGGCCGCCTCATCCTCACCGGCCAGCTCGGCGACGTGATGAAGGAAAGCGCGCAGGCGGCGCTCTCGCTGGTCAAGGCGCGCGCCGCGTCGCTCGGCATCGCGACCGAGAGTCTCGACAGCCTCGACAAGGCCGACATCCACGTCCACGTGCCCGCCGGCGCGACGCCGAAGGACGGGCCGAGCGCCGGCGTCGCGATGTTCGTCGCGCTGACCTCGCTGCTGAGCAACCGGCCGGTGCGCAGCAACGTCGCGATGACCGGCGAGATCAGCCTGCGCGGCCTGGTGCTGCCGATCGGCGGCGTCAAGGAGAAGGTGCTGGCCGCGCAGCGCGCGGGCATCACGACGGTGATGCTGCCGGCGAGGAACCGCCGCGACCTCGACGACATCCCGGCCGACGTCCGCGAGCAGATGCGCTTCGAGTGGCTCGAGCACGTCGACGATGCGCTGCGGGTGGCGCTCGAGCCCGCCGGCGCGGCATCGACGGCGACCGTCGTGGCCTGAGGATCATGGCTGGCGAGCTGCCGCGGTTGCGCTCGTTCGACTGCAGCCTCGCGCTGCTCGCCGATCCGTATCGCTTCATCGGCGAGCGATGCCGCGAGCTGAAGAGCGACGTGTTCGAGGCCCGGCTGAT
>DATIDZ010000180.1:0-5064 GCA_035456045.1 Caldimonas sp. | reverse complement strand
GACACCTTCTTTGCCTTGCGCTCGCAGGCGTCGGCGCCGTGTCGACGTCGCCTGCGGCGGCGGACAGCTATCCCGACAAGCCGATCACGATGATCGTGCCGTTTCCGCCCGGCGGCGTCGCCGACACCGTCGCCCGGCCGGTTGCCGACGCGCTTGCACGCGAGCTCAAGCAGCCGGTCGTGGTGGAGAACCGTGCCGGCGCCGGCGGCGCGCTCGGCATCGGCGTCGCGTCGCGCGCGCCCGCCGACGGCTACACCGTGCTGCTCAGCCTGTCGTCGATCTCGATCCTCCCCGAGGCCGACAAGATCCTCGAGCGCAAGCCCGCCTACCAGCTGAGCCAGTTCAAGCCGATCGCGCGCTTCACCGCCGACCCCACGGTGCTCGTCGTCCGTGCCGACGCGCCGTGGAAGACCTTCGCCGACTTCGTCGCCGACGTGAAGCGCAACCCCGGCAGGTACAACTACGGCAGCTCGGGCAACTACGGAACGATGCACGTGCCGATGGAGATGCTGAAGGCGCAGGCGGGCTTTCGCATGACGCACATCCCGTACACCGGCGCCGGCCCGGCCGTCGTCGCCTTGCTCGCCGGCCAGGTCGACGCGCTGGCGAGCGGGCCGTCGACCGTCGTGCAGCAGATCCAGGCCGGCAAGCTGCGCGCGCTGGCGCACTGGGGCGACCATCCGCTGTCGGCGCTCCCCGACGTGCCGAGCCTCAAGCAGCTCGGCTACGCGGTCCGCTTCGCCCAATGGTCGGCGCTGTTCGTCCCGGCCGGCACGCCCGACGACGTGATCAAGAAGCTGCGCGCCGCGTCGGCGAAGGCGGCGGCCGATCCCACGGTGCGCCAAGTGATCGCCAAGGCCGGCAGCCCGATCGAGTACCTCGATGCCCCCGAGTTCCAGACCTACTGGGACGCCGACGCGGCGGAGATGACGAAGGCGGTGAGGGCGGTCGGCAAGGTCGAGTGACCCTCCGTCCTCGCTGACCGGGGCGGCCGGTCGGCCGAAGCCTCGCGACACAGATTTTCCCCCGACTTGCGGACGAACGGCTAGCACGCCTGCGCGAAAGAAGCTATAGGAAGGCGACCGCTTAACATACTTGATTAGGGTAAACCCGCAGCTCGTTTGAGGGGTTCATCCGCAAAGCGATGTACGACTTTGCTATTGACACCGCTTACAGTCCTTGTGCGCTAAGAAGACCCAGCACCGCCTGGGCAAAGAGCCAACCGGTCGACAACGACGGAACGGCTCTGTTCTGTGGCACATGAGCAGCGGTGAGGCAGTGGTCTCGCAAAAGAACCTGGAGTGAACATGAATCGGAACTGGTCGGAAGCGTTGGTGGGGCAGGGCACATCGGTATCGCGAGGGGCGTGTTTGACCTTTGACAAAACAGGAGCTGACATGAATGTTGCAGTTCGCGGACGCCGTTTCCATCGGATCGCCGCGCTGGCCGCGTCGCTCGTGTTTCCGTGGGCAGCACAAGCCGGAAATCCCCAGGTCGACGTCTCGGTGGAGAACCTGACGAACAACCTCGTCTCGTATTCGTCGGCGGCCATCGACCTCCAGATCGCCTATGCGGCCTTTCACGTCACGGTCAAGAACAATACGTCTGCGAGCACGACCAGCTACTTCCGGATGCAATCGCTCAGCAGCGGCCAGACGTCGACGATCGGCTACTACCCGACCTTCGTCGCTAGCGACCTGCCCGCGGGATGCCAGTTCGACGCCACGGTCCCGCCCGCAAGCTCAGCCGTCCTTTGCACCTGGGATCTCGCCCCCGGTGAAATTCGTGATTTCCGGGTTCGCGTCCAGACGCCGCAAGCGCCGGTGGGGTTCTCCGGGACCGACTATCTTTTCGCCAAGTATTCGCTCCAGGCAGGACAGGGAGGTGCCAACGGCTCCAATCTCGTCTACAGCTTCAGCGACAAGAGCACGCTCGTGGTCCAGACCTCGCGCGAGATCCACAGCTTTGTCGAAGGCGGGCAAGACCTGTTCGTCTACGTCGACCAGGGTCGGACCGATGTTCAGCCGCCGCGGCCGGTGCTGGTCGGACTCAACCAGTCCGTCAACAAGCAGTCTTGCTCACCGCAGGTCAAGAGGTGCCTGATCTCCACCGTCACCATCGTCAACACGTCCAACAACACGGAGCAGTTCTACGACCCGACATGGCCTGCCTCGAACCCGGATGGCACCGCGTTCCCGGGGTGGTTGAAGATCGCTCTCATCAGAGACGCTTCGACGATTAACAAGAGGGCGAACATCGACAACGCGACGGTTCGCTACAGCAAGGACGGCGTCAACTACATTGATGTCTATGATTGCTCCGCGCTCAGCCCGCCGATGCCGCAAACGTTCCTCCCGGTGCCCGGCGCCACCGCTTCGCAGATCGGTCCCAACACGCATTGCATCCATGACCGACAAACGGACTCACAGGGCAGGTGGATCCTCAACATCATCGCGTCGGAGAACGGGAAAATCGGCTGGTGAGATTTCAGTAAGCCGATCGGAAGGGGCCCTCGCGGGGCCCCTTTCCTTTTACGGAACGGTGGCGAGGAGCTTCTCAGCCCGCGCGACCGACGATGTGTCGCCCTTCGCCGCATGGACCGCGATCGCCTCGCGGAGCGCCTGCCGCGCCTCGTCGTGGCGTTTCGCCTGGAGCAGCACGGTCGCCAGGTCGTAGAGCGACGCGCCCCTCAAGGCCGGCGTCTCTAGCTGGGCCGCGAGCTCGACGCCCTTTCGCGCCAGCGCTTCGGCTTCCGTGATCGAGCCCTTGCGGGCGAGGATCAGCGCCCGCACGCATCGCGACTCGGCCTGGGCGTCGATGTCGTCGTCGGCGGCGAGGCCCTCGGCCGTCTCGATCCAGGTGAGGGCGTCGTCGTCGCGGCCCTGCGCCAGCAGCGCCCGCGCCAGCGTCGCCGCCATGCTCGAGAGGAAATAGGTCTCGCCGATGCCTTGCAGCATCTCGCAGTCGGGACGGATCTCGCGCTCGGCCGCCGCGGCGTCGCCGGCGAGCAGCTCGACGATCGCGACGTCGAGCGACGACGACGCGGCGCGAACGGCCTGGCCGAGGTCGCGCAGCACCGCGCGTGCCGACTTCGCGTTGAGCCGCGCCTTCTCGTAGTCGCCGACCATCGCGTGCAGCTGCGCGACCTTGCAGATGATCAGGTTCTGCACCTGGCGGTCGGCGAAGTCGCCGGTGATGAGCGCCTCGCATTCGGCGATCGCCTGGAGTGCGGGCGTGGGGCCGTAGACCGCGTTGAAGGTCATGCCGAGCGCGCTGCGCGCGACCATGCGCTCGTCGCCGGCGAGGCGGGCGTGGTGGATCACCTTGGCGATGGTCTCGCTCGCCTTGGCCAGCTGTCCGGCCATCTGCTGCACCATGGCGACGAGTCGCCAGGCCCTCGCCAGCTCTCCGTGCGCGCCTTGCTGCTCGAGCAGAGGGATGAGATCGGTCGTCAGCTCGACGGCGCCGTCGCTCCAGCTGCCGGATTCGCCGCTGTGCATGCCGACCAGCATGCGGGTCAGCCGCGCCGACGCCTCGATCTTGCGCTCGCCGGCGGCGCGCGCGATCGCGAGCGCTTCGTCGACGACCGTCTGCGCGTCCTTGAACTCGCCGAGCTCCAGCAGGATCTCGCCCAGCTCGGGAAGCATCGGCAGGCGCTGCGGGTCGTCCTTCTGCAGCAGCGCGACGGCGCGCCGCAGGAGGTTGCCGGCCGCCTTGGCGTCGCCGCGCGCGAACGCGCGCCGCCCGGCCGACGCCAGGCGACGCGCGCCGTCGGCGCCGATCTCGCGTCCCTTCTCGTCGAGCGGCCCGAGCTCGGCGAGGTAGTTGTGCGCCTGCTCGAGGTGGTAGCCGAGGATCGCCTCGAACTCGAGGCCGCGGCCGCGCTCGGCATTGACCTTGTCGGCCCAGCGCACGAAGTCGACGTGCAAGGTCGCGCGCGAGCGCTTGAGGAGGCCGCCGTACACCGTGTCGCGAACGAGGTGGTGGTGGAAGCGGTACAGCGAGTCCGAGTCCATCGACGCCACCGAATGGACCAATTGCTTCCGCGTCAGCGTGAGCAGGTGCCCGTCCATCGTCGGCCGCACCGCCTCAGGCGCCAGCTGCGCGACGGCCGGCGCCGCGAACTGCATGCCGATCACGGCGGCCGGCTCGATCGCCGCGCGTTCCTCGCGGCGCAGCTGGCCGAGGCGTCCTTCGATCAGCGCCTTGATCGTCGGCGGGATCGCGATCTCGCCGTAGCTCTCGGCGCGGACCCAGCGCCCGTCCTCCTGGCGCAGGGCGCCGGTGTCGACGAGCATCGAGAGCATCTGCTCGACGTACAGCGGGTTGCCCTCGGCGGCCTCGACGATCCGCCCGACCACCTCGGCGGGCAGCCCCGTGGCACCGAGCAGGTTGACGGCGACCTTCGCCGCCGCTTCGTCGGTGAGCGGCCGCAGCACGATCCGGATCGCCGCTGCCTGCTGGCCCCAGTCGGGCAGCTTCTCGAGCAGGTCGTGGCGCGATGTGCAGAGCAGGAGGATCGGCGCCTCCGAGGTCTCGAGGACGTTGACGAGCAGGTCGAGAAACGCCGACTCGGCCCAGTGGATGTCGTCGACGAGCGCGATCAGCGGGCCGTCCGCGGTGCGCGACTCCAGGAACTTGCGCGCCGCCCAGTAGATCTCGTGCAGCGGGAAGGTGGCATGGCTCAAGCCGACCGCGGCGGCCAGTCGGTCGGCGACGTCTTGGTCGCCGACCAGCGTGGCGAGCTTGGCCAGGCCTTCCTCGGGCTTGTCGTCGAAGCGGATCTCCGCCGCCTCGCCGCACATCTCGCGCAGCGGCCAGAAGGTGATGCCGTCGCCGTACGCCAGGCATCGCCCGCGCACGACCTCGGCCTTCGCGCCGGCCCGCGCGATTACTTCCTGGGCGAGGCGCGACTTGCCGATCCCGGCGTCGCCGACGATCGTGATCATCCGCGCCGCGCCCGACTCGCGGACCTCGCGCAGCGCCTGGTCGATCGCCGCGAGCTCCTCGTCGCGGCCGACGAGCGCCGAGTCGTGGCGCCGCACGTAGCCGTCGAGGCCGACC